>CALLYL010000716.1 GCA_937859535.1 uncultured Myxococcales bacterium | reverse complement strand
TGGTCCGACGGCGGAAGGTGTTTGCACTTACGGGTCCGTGGTGGATGCGCGCTCATCGACTGTCGGGTTACTTTCTGCTGGTGGTCATCTTGGGCCACGTCTTTGCGACACGGATTGCACCGACGTTGGCTTCAGGACCGACGGCAACAGGTGCAGCAGACTTTGGGTTTTTGGCCTTTGCGACGCTGGCGGTTCCGGCCTTCTTCTGGCCGTACTATCTGCTGCTGGGATTAAGTGGCGCTCTGCATCTTGGGCTGGGTTTGCACCTGGCATCGAAGATATTGGGCCAGCGGTCTTCTACTGCTGGGAGAAGAACCTCTTCTGCGCCCACTTTGCTTCGCCTGTGCGCCACGTTTGGGTTTACCATCTTGGTGCTTGCGGGTGTGTTAGGAATCCTGTTCCGAGCAAGTGATTCTCCGCGACAGCGATTTCCAGAATATCGAGCCCTGCAGCAGAAGCTCTTTTCATGAAATCCCGAACGACTCCGTATGCTCCGTCCCAACACTCTGCTTCGGTGCGACCTGAGGTCAGTGCGCTGCTGCGGACGTCGTTGGAGCAGGAGCGATGTTATCTGCGCGGGGTCGCCTATCGCATCACTGGATCGGTTGCGGATGCAGAGGATGTGGTTCAGGAGTCGTTTGCACGGGCGCTCGCGCATCCTCCCAAACAGCAGCAAGAGCCGATGCGTCCGTGGCTGCTGCGGGTCACCTGCCATCTGGCCATTGATCTCTTGCGCAAGCGCAAGCGACGCGTCTATGTGGGCCCGTGGCTCCCGAGCCCGATCAGCGAAGGCGAGATCGAACCGGAGTCTCAGAGTGCTCGCTATGCGGCCCGTGAGTCCCTGACATTCGCATTTTTGCTGGCCATGGAAGCACTGACTCCCAAGCAGCGTGCGGTGCTGGTGCTGCGGGATGTGCTCGATCTGGACGTACGGGAGACAGCGAATGCGCTGCATCTGCGTGAGTCCAACGTCAAGGTATTGCACCTGCGCGCCCGTCAACGATTGGCTGGTTACGATGCGCAGAGAGTCGATACCTCACGATCGGCACGCGAAAGAGTGCAGCAGACCCTTCATCAATTTTTGATTGCGGTCGCGAGTGGCAACGTAGAGCAAGTAGCGGCCTTGCTCGCTGATGATGTGGTGCTGCTCAACGACGGTGGTGGCAAGTACCTGGCGGCCCGCAAACCAGTACAGGGGGCGCGTCTGGTATCCAAGTTCTTTATCAATATTACGCGTGGTACCGACCCGGCGCAGGTCTCTATTGAGACTCCGGAGCTGTGCGGACTGCCCGCGCTGTATGTCCGGAATGCAGTGACGATGCCCAACACTGCGCCGGCCTCGGTCTTGGGGATTTCGCTCAACCCAGCGGGACAGATCGTTGCGATCTATCAGGTGTTGATTGATTCCAAACTTATCGGGGTGAAGAGGTGATGGGGTGTGACTCTGTCGTGGACTTGGAAAGTGCGGTACACAGAGGGCAGCTCGAAACCAGGTGTGATTCGTCGCTGCGATGACGATTGAGGAGTGCGCGAGAGATCTCTGCCAGCTCGCGGCGAACCTCACGACGCATCCCCTTCACCCTGGGAATGCTGAGCTGATCATAGGCGGTGGTCTGGTGACGCATCCACGCAATGACCGCAGCTTCTGCGCGTTCTTCGACGGGAATTCGCGCTGTGCGGGCCACCGTACCACTTCCCACCGGGGTGGCATGCTCGGTGACACACGCGGCCAACTGTCGACCGATGGCAGCATAGCGCGGCGCAAATGATAGGAACGTCAGGACACTCTGGGCGAACGTCGAGACATATTCTGTCTGGGCTCGGTCCCGTCGCTGTAGATCGCTCTGTCGCCGCTTGGCATAGGAATCCGTGCTGCGTTCTTGCTCTAGCGCTTGCTTGGCTGCCAGGATGTTCTGTCGAGGGGCCCACACTCCTTGCGAAAAGACCTTTCGACCCTTCTTTTCTTGAACCACCCACGATGGTCCGGCCAGCTTCACCCGTCGGGTGAGGCCCGCATCCCCAGGAGGGAGACAGTCCCAGTCTGCGGGCGGAGTGAGTCTTCTGCCATCAGGAGCCAGGAACACTCCCGGCTGAGCGGTCGGAGCCAGAACCAGTGAAGTTGCCATCGGTCGCCCAGTTTCGTTGCCAGGCCTGGTATGTCAAGTTCCGGATCATCACCCGAAAGTGGGTGAAATTCGACGGGATGTGAACAGCAGTTGTGGGCACGCCCAAATCATGTACAAGCTCGATCCATGATCTACCACGCGATTGAGCTTCAAAAGACGCTGCTGAGTCCGGCGGTTGACCTGGCCAGCGCGACCAGTCGCTTGCTCCTGCATCCGCGCAGTCCGCTGGCCAATACCTACCTCGGCCGGACGATCGCGGCCAATCATGAGCTGTTTGCACGCCTTCATCGTCGCTACGCCAAACCTTCATTCGGAATTGAATCCATTGAGCGGGCCGGAGGCAAGGTTGCGATTCACGAGGAATTGGTCCACAAACGGCCTTTCTGTTCTCTGCTCCGCATGCGTAGGGCGGACTCTGTTCCGCTTCCTAAGCTGCTGGTGGTAGCACCCCTGTCGGGACACTTTGCGACGCTGCTGCGCGACACGGTACGAACCGCGCTGCAAGACTTTGAGGTCTATGTAACGGACTGGACCGATGCCCGCTTGGTGCCGCTCGCTGTGGGGCCTTTCCACTTGGACGACTATGTTGAGTATGTCCGCGAATTTGTGACGTGGATCGGACCCAATTCGCAGGTGCTGGCGGTCTGTCAACCGACGGTGCCGGTGCTGGCGGCGGTGGCGTTGATGGCGGAAGATGGCGATCCCTGTACGCCACGGTCAGTGACGCTGATGGCCGGTCCGATCGATGCGCGGCTGCATCCAACAGAGGTCAATCGATTTGCCAACAGCAAGCCGTTTTCGTGGTTTGAAAAGCGATTGATTCACAGTGTTCCGATGAACTATCCGGGCTTCCGACGCAAGGTCTACCCTGGGTTCTTGCAGCACGTCAGCTTCATCGCGATGAATCCGGATCGGCATCTCAAAGCGCATCGCGATTTCTATCTGGATGTCGTGCGGGGCAAGCACAATGACGCCCAGGCTCATCGGACATTTTACGACGAGTACAATGCGGTGCTGGACATGGCAGCAGAATACTATCTCGATACGATCAGGGTCGTATTTCAAGAGTACCTGTTGCCACGGCGACTGATGACGGTGCGAGGTCGGCTGGTGCGGCCTGAATCGATTCGCAACACAGCGCTGTTTACGATCGAGGGTGCCCAAGATGACGTGGTGGGGATCGGCCAAACGCGAGCTGCACAGACGCTCTGTCGTGAGCTACCAGACTCGCTGCGGAAGCACCTACTCGCTCAGCACGTCGGGCACTACGGAGTGTTTAGCGGGCGGAGGTTTCGGGAACAGATCTATCCGCAGATTCGCGACTTCATGCAGCACCATGCTCGGCTGGAAGCTCGGTAGATGCGAGTTGCATCAGCGATCGGCGGCGATTGACCAAGATCGCGTGACCGATGATGAGGACCGAGAGGAGTCCGAGGAGCTTGCCCACATAGACGGCCACACGGTGATACTCGACCAGCTCATCGTTGACCAGCTTGGTCTTCTCTTCATGAAGCCAGCGCGGCTCTGCTTCGTCACGCAGCGTGAGACAGGCCGGCATCAGCTCGGGGGCCGCGAGCACTCGCTGTTGGCAGAGCATTCGGTGCAGTCGATCCCGGCCCGCTAGGTGCTGCTGATCAAACCGGTGGAGTAGCGGCAGAAACTCTGGGAGTCGGCTTGCAGGGAGTGTCGCCAGATAGGAAATAGCGAGGCTGATATTGCCCGTGCTGAGCGCCTCCTTAGCCCATTGTGGTTCGCGCTCGACCGGGCCACTGCACACCGTCTTCAGCGCCTCACCGCTTACTTGCTGATGGAGGCACATTGCCGCAAACAGCGTGTCTCGTTTGGGCAGACGCGCTGCATCGTAGGCCGCTAACACAGGTGCCATCCGTTCAACATAGGGTGACCGGAGCGCGCTCGGGGGAATCGGAGTGGTCAGCGGCTCCTTCGCGAGTCCGTCAAGGTAGCGGTCACGCAGAGCGATCGATTCCGAGTCCGTCCATCCAAGTGCGAACACTGCATCGACACAGTCGACGTACACACCCGGCTCACTTGTTCCCGCGAAGATCTGCTCACGCAGAGACGTGACTCGGAGCTGACAGGCTACGCGGTACACATAGCGCTTGAGCTTGGGCTCTCTGGAATTCGCCCATTGTTCCAGCGTGCGCAGGGCGGTGACGACTTCTTGGGCCTGACCATTTTGGAGCGCTTGCCGACAAGTAGGAGAGGCAAAGGACAGCGTCTCTTGCGCCACTTCTCTCCACTCTCTGGTTCCGAAGAATGGCTCGTGCCAGCGGAGCTGATTGGCGAGCGGCGCACAGACGGGAAATGCCGACCCAGGGTCACTGCTTGGCAGCGTGTGGGCCGCCGTTTCTGCGCGCCCAGACGTCGGATTCCCAGCGACCCCGGATAGCAGCATCAGAGAGGACAGCACGGTGGCGATCAGATTTTGGTTGGGCCTGCGGGTCTGCTTGAACATCTCGAACCTCCAGCTCGCTTGAGACGATACTGGCAGAGCATTTCAAGCCGTATGCCAATCCATAGGAGATCGACTCACAAGGAGATTGTCGACGGAAGTTCCACCGAAGCGGGCGGTAGAAGGAGTTTCGAATGCTGTCCAGAGAGTGTCCGGCAAGTGTCCGGTAGGTGTCCGGCCGGCCACTGTTTGGTTACGTGCCGGCTTTTTTGCCCTTCTTCGTGGGCTTCTTCGGGTCCGCCGCTTTGGTGGTGGCCGCCTCTGTAGGACAGGTGGGACAAGCGACTGGTTCAGGGCACTTCACCATTGGGCAATCAGGGGCTTTGGGGGCCGGCGGACAGCTCTTGGTGGCGCGTCCGCTCAGGACTCCTATCACCAGCGCCAGCACCGCTGCGAATGCAGCGCCCCCGATCAGCAGCGTACGCTGACGGTTTGCTTCCCCACCGACGAGCTTTTGTCCAGGCTTCTGGGCTGGCAACATGGTTGTGGGAGCGACAGCGGCTGCCGAGGCTGCGACACCTCCTTGGGGCTCTTCCCTCGACAGCTCACCGCTGTCTAGGAGTCCGGCAATCGTCTGTTCCACCTGTCTCATCTGCATCCGCTGCGCCGCGTCTTTGTGCAGCAGCGACATCACGAAGTCCGCTACCTTGTTCGAGATGTGCGGTGCCCTTGGCGCGAGCGGTGCCGGTAGCGCGGTGCAGTGAGAGCGCATCACATGGCCCATGTCTCCAACGAACGGAGCGACTCCCGCCAGGAGTTGGTAGAGCAGGACTCCCAACGAATAGACATCAGTCCGTCCGTCGATCGTATCGAGTCCCATACACTGCTCGGGAGACATGTACGTGGGCGTCCCAAGCGTCATCCCAGCAGTGGTCCGTCGCTCTGGAGAGTCCAGAAAGCGAGCCAGTCCAAAGTCGAGCAGCTTGCAGCGCTCCTTCCCTTCGACATCGGGATCGGGAATCAGGAACACGTTTTCTGGCTTCAAGTCTCTGTGAATCACCCCGCGATCGTGCGCTTGCGCCAGAGCCCCCGCGAGCTGTGAAGCAAGCTGGAATATCTTGCGCGCAGAGAGTCGCTTTCCATCGAGCTGATACTTGTCGATGCGCGCCTGGAGAGACTCTCCTTCGAGATACTCCATCAGGATGTACATCGTCTTATCGGGCAACTCACCCAGATCAAAAATCTTGAGTACACCCGGATGATTGATCAGGTTGACCGCTCTGGCTTCGTCGATGAAGCGCTCGATATATTTCTGATGTTTGGGATCACTCGCCAGCGCGGGAGACAGCAGCTTGGCTGCGGCGCGGTGACCAATGCTCTGCTGGATCACCTCATAAACCACACCAAACCCACCACGACCAATCTCGCGGGTGACTTTGTATTTTCCAACAAACGAATCCACAAGCGATGTCTTGGTCGGTGCTTGCATGGCGGTTCTATCAGTTTTGAGATTTTGCCTTATCGTCTCAACGAGTGGTTGTTCTATTTGTGAACAATTGTCTTCGTGCCATCATAGTGGACGCGGACCCCTCGATAGCCTACTAGCCAGGTGTCATTAGTTGCCGTTCCATCAACAGATGTATAGGTAAAACTCTCAATGGGTGCTTTGTATCGGAGTTGATCAATGTCTTTTGCTGTAATTGGGCTCTGTGAGGTGAAGTGATGTACTTGCGAGACGCTATTGTAAAGTACCAGAACCCAAAAGTCATTCCTG
>CALLYL010000715.1 GCA_937859535.1 uncultured Myxococcales bacterium | reverse complement strand
CCGCGCTCGGCAATCTTCAAATTTTCAGCCAACTGATCGGCCAAAACATGGTGCTGCCGGGCTCGCTCCTCGGCGATGAGCGATTCGACAGCGCGTCGAAAATCCGCCTGGTTGCCCTGGCTGCCAGAGCGAATGATCGACAAGAGTAGGTCTGCACGAGCCATTGGTTTCGCTGTCCAGCTTTATCAGATGGTCTGACAGAGAGCGAGGACGCAACGACCGACCGACGCGATATTCACTGGTTGGGCAATCCTTATTATATGTCTGGGCCGGTTTGGGCACCACTTCCTGCTGTTGTTTGTCAGAGTGCACTGCCGCTACGTAAGGTGCCATCGAATGCTGACCGTACGGACGGGGAGAGCGATGGCATCGAGCTGGCAGCGGCGTTGGCGCAGCGCACGGGAGCCGTGCCCCACCTCTTGCCGCGACTCAGCGCGACGCATACCCTAACTCGGCTACCGCTCGGGGTCTTTGGGCGGCGAGCTATCCAAATCCCACCACTTCGCGCCAGAGAGCGCGCGTTTCAACGCACCGTTATGATAGCCTCTGATGAACATGCGGTAGCCAGGCGCGACAGGGAGTGGAAAAGCGATCTTCTCCGCCATCAATGACGCAAAGGCGGTAAATGCTCCGAACGTGCTGAGCATCATGTGTTGGAACACTGGACGGAGCGATGCGAGGTTGCCCGAGATGCTATCGGCGTCCCACACGTCCCAACCGGCGAATGGCTCCGAGTTCTTATCGACCGCAAAACCTCGGTCGGTGACAAACAGCAGGCCCTGCGTCTCGCCGTAGTGGACGAATTTGTTGCGATACCGACGGAGATCTGCAAAGAACGGCGCGCAAGCTGCGTAGTAGGCTGCCAACCAGTCTGGAACATTTCGTGCGCTGGCGATATCTGCGGCTGACATGAGCGTATCTGCGCGCATGGTCATGTCAGCGAAGCTCTTCCTTAGTTCCTGATTCTTGCGTTCGCAGCCGTGAAGCTGGATCGACTTCCAGACAAGGACGATGACCTCCTGAAGCAAATCATAGACGTTGCGGAGCACTGACACGATGTACTCAATCTCGGTACCGACCATCCATGAGAAGTCGATGTGCTTGTCGGCCAAGCTCGATCGATAAAAAAACTCCAGCTTCGCCATCGAAGTCGAGAGGCACCATAGATCATCGACGATAGCGTCCAGCCAACGCAAAAGGTCGTTCGAGGGAAGCCTCTGGACGAAGAAGTCGAGAAAGGGAAAGTACAGGTCATCCGGGTCAGCTGGCGCTTCGGCTAGGTACTTCCCTTCGGCGGTGTCTATGGGACGGAGGTGCGCAATCCGTCCGTCCGGTGTCGGCATCCACCAATGCCAGCCGTCCGCGTCATAGACAGCGAAGAGCGGAACCGGCCTGCCTCGGAGATTCTCAAGGCACAGGTGCTTCATTTCAACGAGCGCTTCATCGAGCGGCTTGATGAAGTCCTTCTTCGGATCTGCGGTCATGGCTCACTCCTTCGCGAGGAGGAATAGCAATCATGGCTATGGTTCCATGGTCAAGGACGTGGTCGCCTGGAGCATGCAGGCGCGGGCAACGACCATGGGCAACGATCCAGGAGAAACCTGATGGTTGAGTTGGGTTACCTGTCCCCCAAATACTGATCCACAGAGACTCAAGAAAACGTACCCTGTGACCTGCCCCCCAAAGTTGGTCCAGAGGAGACTTTAGGAGCGGCTTTTTTTGACCTGCCCCCCAAAGTTGGTCCAGAGGAGACTTTAGGAGCGGCTTTTTCTGGGCTTTTCGTTTGTGTGCAGGCGTTCATATTCTGCGGGGGTTAAGTTTCCCAGCGCGCTGTGGGGACGGTTCTGGTTGTAGTCCTTTCTCCAGGCTTCCAGCTTCTCCTTCGCGTCCTTGATCGTTGTGAACAGATGCTGGTTCAGACACTCATCGCGTAGCTTCCCGTTGAAGCTCTCTATGTAGCCGTTATCCGTCGGCTTTCCGGGTCGACTGAACAGCAGCTTCACGCCATTCCTATACGCCCACGCATCCATCTCCTTGGAGCAAAATTCTCCTCCGTTGTCCACCCGAATCGCCTCCGGATAGCCGCGCACCTGCGCCACCTGGTCCAGGGCCTCCACGACCCGTTTCCCTGTCAGGGAAACAGCAGGTTCAAGTAACTCACTTGAGCGACTAAAGATATCCACCACCGTCAGGGCGCGGAATCTCTGTCCGTTGACGAACTCATCCGTGACGAAATCCATACACCACTGCTGTCCGCAGCGCGTAGGAGCCGGAGGCTCCACGCGGAGCTGGCTCGCGCGCTTTTCCCGCCCAACCTTCCGTCGCAGATTGAGCTCCAGCAGCTTGTAATGTCGCCACACCCGCTTGGCATTCACTGGCCAGCCTTCCCGCCGCAAGAGCACGTGCAAGCGCCTATAGCCGTACCGAGGCCGCGACAGCGCCAGATCGCGCAGCCGAATCCTCAGCGGACTCTGGTCGCGTGCTTTGGAGGTGTATCTCTGCGTCGCCCGGCTCTGCCGCAGTACCCCACAGGCGCGACGCTCGCTCTGGCCGTGGCACTGCACCAGATACGCCACCGCCTCGCGCCGCTTGCCGGGCTTCACCATTTTTTTCGCAGCACATCCTGCAGCATGGTCTTGTCCAGCGCCAGGTCTGCGACCACTTGCTTGAGCTTGCGATTCTCTTCCTCGAGCTGTTTGAGCCGACGCAGCTCCGCGAGGCCCAGGCCCGCGAACTTCCGTTTCCAGGTGTAGAACGTCTGCTCGCTGATTCCTATCTTGCGACACAGCTCCGCAACCGGAGTACCGGACTCAGCAAGTCGAATCGTCTGGACTATCTGCTCCTCGGTGAACTTGGACTTTCTCATGGCAGCTTCCTTTCTAGCGGAAGCCCAGAACCATCCGATCCTTTTCTTGAGTCCCTGTGGATCTGTTTTTGGGGGGCAGGTCATAGCTACACACTCTGTTGCTCCATTCACCAATGCGACTTGAGCAACGCAGGTGCTATTCTGCGAGGCCGGGTTGCAAAAAGTACCGGACCTCCTGTGTCTCGATCGTCAGTTGACCAGGTTCGCAAGTTGGCGGGCTGCTTGTGTCAGCGGTTCGTACGAGGTGCTCAGGAATGGATCGAGCTTGATCGCTAGTTCCAGCAGCTGCACCGACTTTCTGGCGACCTGCTGGCGTACGGTCGGATCTTGTGCGGACTGTGCGACCAAGAGACGGAGTGCCCCTTCAGTGGCTCGACCCAGTGCATGGTTCGGGTTAATCTCGTAGATTTTCTGAGCCGCAGAGAGTCCCTTCTCCAGGTAGGCATCGCGCATTTGGGGATGATTCTGACCCGCTCGTGCCAGGCGCAGATACGTTTCCGCCAGCGTCTGCCAAGCATCGGGGTTGGCCTCAGGACTCTGAGTGGCGAGCACGGCCTTGGCCAGAGCGCCCTCTAGGGTCGAAGTCCCTTGCTGGCCTCGACTGGTCCGCCAATCACTCTGCACCCAGGCTGCCTTTGCGGCGAGTGTCTCGCAGGTCGCATCCTGAGCTGACACGGCAAAGCAGCGTTTCAAGTCGTCCTGCATTTCCGCCAACGCTGGATCGGGATCTTGTACTTTCCGCAACGCTTCGCGTGCAACGGTCAGGTGTGAAAGGGCCGCGTTCTGTTCAACATCGAGCAGCGTACCACCCAGCTTGCGACTGGTGGCCAGATTGTCCAGAGCAATCGTCAGATAGGACTGTGGATCTTGTCCCAGCAGAGCCATGCGAGACGCCGCGCGCGCGTAGACTTGAAAATAGTTGACGTAACACTGCTGAAACTGAGGATTGATGGTAGCACATTGACTGATTGTCGAATCAGCTTCCAGTGACACGCTGCGCAGCTCCTCGGTGGTTCTGGTCGCCGATACAAGCAATGACTGGACATATAGACTATTCTGCGGAGCAGTTAAGTATTTTGGATCGAGAGCTGATGCCTGCTTGGTTAGGTGAAGCGCCTTTTCTAGCGTCTCTTTGGCAGAAGAATGTCCACGACTTTGCAAATATTCGCCAAGTATTGCATATGTCGTACTGAGGTCGTTGATCCCCCATAGAAATCTTGGATTTCGTTTGAGCGCAGGCTCTAGCGCGGCAATTGCCAGTTGGAATAATGGGACTGGATCATTACCATTGTTTATAGCTATTTCCGCCAGAATCCGATTGCACATTGCATAGACTTCACGAGCATATGGATTATCTGGCTGTTTCGCCAAAACAGACAGGGACTCCTGTACGCACAACGCTGCTTTGGTAGACGAGATTTGGGTTGACCCAGATAAGTGCATCGTCATCAACAGCGCAAAAGCTCGCTTGAGCGAACCGCTAGGGCTTTGTGAATCTGCTGCCGCTAGACTGTTGCTCGCCTCCATAGCCCCTTGGAAGAACCTGTCGAACGGCTTGGTCCGATTGGCTGCCATCTCGATCTGTCGAATCCAAGTTTCTGCGAGACCCTCGTATATTTCACTATCGCTACGACCCACTTCGGCAGCTTTCTGATAGTCTCGAACAGCCAAACCAAACTCTAGCTCTGCGACTTCATAGCTTCCGCTGTCCCGGGCCGTAAGTGCTCGCTCGTGATGAATATCTGCGCTTAACTTCATGGCTTCATAGAGCCATGGTGCCTTTTTCAGAGTGACCTCAATGTGCTTTAGGCTGTCTTCGTAATCATGCCGATAGAAAGAAATCAACGCCTCCAAGTATTGAGGTGCGTCCAATTGCATTGCACGAGCATTTTCTAGCGATCGGACCGCTGGTTGAAGATATTTCGACGTCAGTTCTCTGATCTGAGCCTGTGCAAACTCGCCACCGCCAGCAAGTCGTGCTTCATAGATCGCCTGCTCGAAGTGCTTACCAAGCACGAATCCCAGCGCATAGTGCACCTCTGCACTCTGGTTCCCAGATTGAATCGCTAGCTGAAGTTCGGACAGTGCTTGGGGATACTCATGCAGCGCCATGTGACCGCGTCCCAGCGCGTAGTGAGCCAGGCCAGTTCCCAACTCGCCGTAGCCCTTCAGCTTGGTCTGTAGCTCCGCCATCCGCTTGCGAACGATGTCCTTTTCTTGTCCAAGGTCATGGAGTGGGAGCTGCCTGGCACTGCGCAGCAGCCACTCCATCGTCGATATTTCCTCTCCCAGACGCTGCGCTAGCTCTGCCTGCTTCTTGGCTTGGCGATCGCGTGTGAACGCAACTCCGGCCACCGTTGCTAGTACTGCGAGAAGCACAGAGACCACGAAGATCGCCACACCACGCGAAACAGAAGGCCCCTTGGCAGTAATCTGTTCGAGAGCGTCCCGGACTTCATTCCCAGAAGCAAAACGCTTGGACGGATCTCGCTGGAGACAGCGATCGACCACTTTGGCGAGTCGAGTATCTACGGATGAAACGACGCTTGCCAGCAGTGGTGCATCATTGCCAGTCACCCGAAATCCCAGCGCCAAAGCGTTCTCTGCATGATGAGGAGGACGACCACTGCACAGCTCGAACAGGAGGGCGCCGAGTGAGTAGACATCCGTTTGGGTCGTCGCTGTTTCCGAGCGCCAGATCTCAGGCGCCATATACAGCGGAGTGCCGAGCAGCGCGCCACTTCGCGTGATAGAGAGATTCGCCACCTCCACACCGTCCTGCTGGCTTGCGCTGAGCATGACGGGCTGTCCTGCTGTGGCCCCTGCGTTCTGGCTCTTTCCGGGCAGCACCTCAATCAGCTTGGCAAGCCCAAAATCGAGTATCTTGACCTCGCCTCCTTTGGTCATCATGACGTTCGCAGGCTTCACGTCGCGGTGCAACACACCTCGCTGATGAGCAGCGGCTAGACCTCGCGAAAGACCCAGTCCGATCTCGACAACATGCTTCCATGGTAGTGGCTTGGACAGACGTTCCAGACTCTGACCCCGTACATACTCCGAGACCAGATACCGTCGACCATTCTCTTCGCCAGCGCGATACAGAGTCACGACGTTGGGATGCTGAAGTCGAGCAACTGCGCGGGCCTCTACATAGAACCGCTCTCGGGCAGACGTACTGGTTTCTCCAGTCGTTAGGAACTTCACCGCCACGAGTCGATCCAAAAAGGTATCGCGAGCCAGGAAGACCTCTCCCATCGCACCATGACCGAGCGGACGTAGAAGCCGGAACTCCGCGACGAACTGACCTGGATTCCCGGCCAGCAGTCCTTCGGAGGAACCAGGAGCATTCGCTGAGCCGGATGCTGTATCACTCAGCCCGATCAAAAACATCGAACAGGAAGGACAATGCTCTGCGTGGGCTCTGACCTCTTGGGCGACAGGGCCTGCAAGGCGTCCTGCCGCCAGCTCGATGAGCTGATCCTCTGGTGGACAGTCTGGGCCTGGCTGTGGTGACTGATCCTGAGCCTGCGGCTGGTTGTGCATCGCATACCTCGAACCGCGTCATCTTATCAGAGACCACATCCTGATACGAAAACCTTCTGTACTGGCAGGCGTTGGGCCTCTTTCTGCCGCCTATCCGGCCCGGCTAGCGAGCGGCTCTAGATAGTCCGCGACCGGTTCAAGCTGAAGCTCGGGGAAACGCTCGGCGATGGCGATGCTCATGTACTCAGATGCGTCGGGATCTAGGTTTTCAGCGAAGGCGGCCAACCTAACTTCGTCGCTTGGCCACTGCGCGTAGCCGTAAATGAGGCCATCGGGGCCTCGGTGGAGCCGCGACCCGAGCGAGCCGCGTTCCTTGAGTCGTTCCGTCAGCCGCGACCAGGCCGCGATGAATCCAGCCTCGCGCCCAGGGTGGAGCCGCCAGCAGTACAGGACGATGAAGGGGGTCTTTGCAGTCGACATGGGTTTGATATTGCTGTGCTTGGCGAGCGGGTCCGCAGCAAAAGCGCCGCAGCGATGGATGCTCACCGCAAACCGTAGCGACGAAGTCAGTTAGCAGACATGGCGGTCAAGTAGTTCGACATGGACCGATCGCACTGTCGACAGCTCACTAGGCTCTATTCCTCAGCATCGAACAGAGTCCGTCGCTAGTTAATCGAATGAGGAATGACCGCTGTGCCTTGAACGGAGAGACTGCTGTGCCACACTCCGCCGTTTGCAGGAGACACGATTCAGGCGCAGAACTGCCGGTGAGGGCGGGTCAAAACGTGGTCGTCGTCTGTCTCCTTCTGAACGCTCCCGATGACAGATGCAGAAGGAACGACGCTGTAGGTACACCAAGAACATCCGACTGCCAGCATTGATGGAGATCGTCCTCAGTGACTCCCGAGCGCGGTTACGTGGCAGCACAACTCCCGACGCCTCATGCCACAGTCGCACCTGTGGGTGCGAGCCGATACCGGCATTGAGGCTCCGTTCGTGACCGATTTCCAGCGTGTCTCTGCGCAGTGCGGTGGTAGAGGTCGGCTCCTAAGCGGCTGCCAGAGGTACTACAGGAAACCATTTGGACGCACATGCAAGGCATCCATGGGGCGGCTTGTGGTGGCGCTCTGGGTGGAGATGATCCATTGCCGAACCGATCGCTAGGCTGTGGTCACTTCCATCATCGTTCGTCGTGGACTTGAGATTCCGAACGAGGAGCGGATGGAACGGAAACGCATCCCATCTGCTTACCCATCGAACCGTTGCGTTCGCGTTGAACGGCCTGTGCGCCACTCCCAGAACAGCATCGCCGAACGGTACGATAGGCCCGATCTCCTTTCATCGAGCGGTCAAAACAGACCGGCACTCCATGAGTTCCCGCCGCCGTTTTCCGGCCAGCCAGACCACGCGGTGCGAGCCGTCAATTGATCAGCAAATCAACGTCTCTACGATCTCGACGAGAAAGTGCTCGATTTGACGTCTGATTGATGGCTATTTGACGACTGGTTAACGGCTGGTTGCTGACTAATTGACGACTCTTTTAACGACTGATTGATGACCATGTTGATGACCGCGTTAACGACTAGTTGATGTCTGGCGGGCCACGGGCTGGTCGGGAGCACATGGTTGTCGGTCCTCGCGCAGCCACTGATCCGATCGGATGAGCGTTCCAGTGGTGGCTGCGAGCTCCGAACGCTCCGCTTCTGTGAACGCGAACGGAACCACGGCCGCACCTCCCTTGCGTTCGCGCTGGAGGCTTGCGCAAGCGATTCCGTTCGCGGTACGATGTGCCCGATGGAATGTACTTTTTGCGGTAAGGCGTTGCCCCAAGGGAGCAGTTCCCGGAAGCAGTTCTGCGATGACTCGCACCGTGCAAGCTACTGGCGAGAGCACTCCGCATCGAGCCCCAAAGGCAAGCGAGAGAAGAATCCGAACGGATCGAAGTCGCAAGTAGGTGCGCGTAGAAAGGAGAAGCCAGCCGGTCGAACGCCGCAGACCCCGCGAGTGCATCAGCACACAAGCGCATACACTGGGTCGCGCATTCCGATGGCTGAGCAGATTAGGGGTCTGGCACCAGAAGGCGCAGTGGGCTATCGACTGGTGTTACCGACACGCACACTCG
>CALLYL010000714.1 GCA_937859535.1 uncultured Myxococcales bacterium | reverse complement strand
GTCGTGCGCAGGCTCAGGCCGCGGTTCCCAATGCGGCTGGTGTCGATGAGAGCATTATTGACCGCTCGGTCAACCCTTGTGACGACTTCTATCAGTACGCTTGTGGCGGCTGGATCAAAAAGACCGAAATCCCCGCTGATCGTCCTGGTTGGAGTCGCGGCTTTTCTGAAATCAACGAGCGCAATCAGACCGTGCTGAAGGACTTGCTGGAGCAGGTTGCGAGCAAGCCTGGAAACGATGCCAACAGCAAGAAGTTGGGCGACATCTACAAGGCTTGCATGGACGAGTCCACGATCGAAAAGACGGCACTGGGCGAATTGTCGATGCTGCTGGGTCCGATTGATAAGGTCAAAACCGGGGACGACCTGGCGAAGGAACTGGCCCGGCAGCATGTGGGCATTGGCAAGCCGCTGTTCGACTTTTCGGCGTCGCCGGATTTTAAGAATGCCAACCACATCATCGGGAACCTTGATCAGTCCGGGCTTGGATTGCCGGATCGCGACTACTACCTCAAAACCGACGAAAAGAGCGAGTCGCTTCGCAAGGAATACCTCGGGCACATTGAGCGCATGCTGGTGCTGGCCGGTGTCGCCAAGGACAAAGCGGCGGCACAGGCCCAGACGATCTTTGCGATCGAAAAGCGGATGGCGCAGGCTTCCATGTCGAGGGTCGATCGGCGTGAACCGAAGAATCTGTATCACCGAGTCGATATCGACGGTGTGCTGAAGCTCGCGCCCAACTTTGCGTGGAAGACCTACTTTGCTGCTCTCGGGGTTCCGACGGTCAAAGAGATCAACGTCACGGCACCCGATTTTTTCAAAGAACTCAATAAGCTGGTCGTCGAGGAAAAGATCGACAACCTCAAGCTGTACCTGCGCTGGCAGCAGCTTCACGCGGCGGCGATGGGGTTGAGCAAGCCGTTCGTCGAGGAATCGTTCGCGTTCTACAGCAAGCGGCTCACCGGTACTGACAAAATCCTGCCGCGATGGAAGCGCTGCGTGGGCTTTGCCGATCACGCCATGGGTGAGGCCCTCGGCACCTCGTTTGTGAGCAAGACCTTCGGCGACGATGGCAAGGCCAAAGCCCTCGAGATCATCCATGGCATCGAGTCGGCCATGGAGCAGAACGTCAAAACGCTGAGCTGGATGGACGAGCCGACACGCAAGGCGGCAATGGAGAAGCTACACCGCATTGCCAACAAGATTGGTTTCCCGGACAAGCCTCGTAGCTACGACGCGCTTCAGACTCATCCGACCTCTCATCTTGGCAACGTCTTGGCCGCATCGTCGTTCGAGTACAAGCGAGACTTGGCCAAGATTGGAAAGCCTCGTGACAAGAACGAGTGGCTGATGACGCCACCAACGGTCAATGCCTACTACGAGCCGCTCTTCAACGAGATGGCCTTCCCGGCGGGCATCCTGCAGCCGCCGATGTTCGGACGCAACGTTTCGCGAGCGGTCAATTATGGCGCGATCGGCATGGTGATGGGCCACGAGGTCACTCACGGTTTCGACGACGAGGGCCGCCAGTTTGATGCCGATGGCAACCTGCGCGACTGGTGGACTCAGACGGTCAACACAGAGTTCAATCGGCGAGCGCAGTGCGTCGTCGATCAGTACAGCGGTTATAAGCCACTGCCCGACGCCAACATCGACGGCAAACTGACGCTGGGTGAGAACATTGCGGACCTCGGGGGATTGAAGCTGGCGCTGCTGGCATATCGAGCGGTCCCGAAGGGGCAAGCGGCTCCGGTGGCAAAGGGTGCACACAGCGATGAACAACTGTTCTTCCTCGGCATGGCGCAGGCCTGGTGTGAGCGTCGTCGACCCGAGTATGCGCGGTTGCTCATCAACGTCGATCCGCACTCTCCTGCGGAGTTCCGCGTCAATGGGCCGCTGTCGAACCTGCCGGAGTTTGCCTCTGCTTGGAAATGTGCACCGACGGCAAAGATGGTCCGCAAGAACCAGTGTCAGGTTTGGTAGCTGACGGTGTCGAGTCTGCTTGCGCGACTCCTGCTGGGTCTTTTGGCAGTGGTCGCCGTTTGGGAAAGCGTTGCGTCCCTGCGTCCACCTCGTATTAGCGATGGTGACGTGCGTGCTCTCACGACGGTGGTCCGTGCGCAGTATCAGTCCGGCGAGCTGATTGCGGTCGCGCCGGCATGGCTATCGCCGCTGGTCCAGCGCGAGCTAGGCGATCTTATGCCCGTCGAGCATCTGGCTCGTCCGGATGGAAAGCGGTTCGCACGAATCAGCGAGGTCTCGCTACCGCCGTTTCACTCGGCCGATGTGGCTGGGCTGACGCATCTCGACGAGCAGCACTTTGGACCGCTGCGGCTGCGACGCTATCAACAGACGCCAGCGAGGATTGCGTTCGACCTCACAGAACACTTTCTCGACGCTACCGTGAGTCAGATTGCGCTGTCGAATCCGAATGGCGAGCGTCCGTGTCTGTGGGCGGGGTCATTGCCGGGAACGGTTTCCCGTTCTACGACAGTCGGCGGGTTTGTCTGCGGCTCGAACCGCGTCGAGCGGCGCACCATGGAGATCGACTACCAGCCACGGCGCGGACTTGTGACAGAACTCGAGTCGGGCCAGCGCACGCTGCTGCGGTTTTCGATTCCAGACTCGGCGTGGCAGGGCAGCACGCTGCACCTGTGGCTAGGGCTCCATGACTATCATCAGCGCAAGCAGGCTCTGGGGCCGGTGTCGGTGGTGGTTGATCTGGATGAAGGGCAGGTGCGGCTGCCGCTGACGGTCGAGGTACATCAGGGTTTTGTGCATCACCAGCTTGAGCTGCCGAAAGGGAGCGGTGAGGTTCATCACTTGCGGTTCGAGTTGTCCTCGTCTAGCGCGCCACATCACTTCGTGGGGTTACACGGAGAGCTGCGACGATGAGTGACAATCGAATGTCACTGCGTGCCCGAGCCCTCGATGTGGGGCTGGCGCTCGTGTTTTTTGTGCTGACGACGACTACGCTACAGCTCGCGAGCCGCAGCGAGGGCTTTGCGCGAGATGAGGGCTATTACTTCCGTGCTGCGGAAAACCACGCCGCGTACTACGAAGAACTGCTATCGCGACTGAGGCGCGGTGACGTGAAGGCTGTGCGTGACCGCAGCCTGATCGACCGCTACTTTTCGTACAATAACGAACATCCGCCGCTGATGAAGACGCTGTTTGGTCTTTCCTGGCGGGTGTTCCATCGCTGCAACTGTCCGGCGGAAGTGGGGCTCCATCCCATTTCATATGCGAACCGGCATCGGACGCTGGGCCTGCTAAAGAATGGCGAAGCGATGCGCCTGCCGTCGCATGCACTGGTGGGTGCACTGGTGGCGGCGGTCTTCCTCATCGGACGGCGAGCCTTCGGGCGAGCAGGGGCGGTGGCGGCAGCGGGGCTTGCGATATTGGCACCACGTCACTTTTTTCACGCCGAACTGTCTTGTTTCGATGCACCAGTGACAGCGATGCTGGGCGTGACGACTTGGGCGTATCTGCGTGCGCAGCAGACCTCCCGCTGGCGCTGGGCGATTGCGGCGGGCGTTTTGTTCGGGCTGTCGCTGTCGACCAAGCACAACGCGTTCTTTTTGCCGCCGCTGTTGCTTGGGCATGCGCTGTGGCTGCGGCGTGATCTGCTGCGGGAGGAATCAGGGAACCAGACCACCACACGGCAGCGCTGGCTGCGCTATCTGTTTCAGCCGTGGGCGTTGGCGATGGCGACGATTGGGCCACTGGTCTACGTGCTGTCCTGGCCCTACCTCTGGTTCGAGACGGTGCGGCGCTTCACTTGGTACGTGAGCTTTCACCTCCACCACGTGCACTACAACATCGAGTACCTGGGGACGAACTACAACCGTCCGCCCTATCCGTGGCACTACGTTCCGGTGATGACGCTGCTAACCATGCCGGTGGTGACACTGTTGCTCGCGACCACGGGGATTGCGGTGTGGCGATTTCGTCGGGAACAGCTTGTCGAGCCGATCCCGAAGGACGAACGTGCCGGTGGAGAGCTGCCCTTGATTGTGCTGTCGGCGCTGTGGCCGATGCTGATCATCATGCGACCGGGGACGCCGATTTTTGGGGCTGAAAAGCACTGGCTCCCGTCCGTCCCCTTCGTGGCGCTGCTCGCGGGGGCAGCAGTGGCGTTTTTGGTGCGTCAGGTGAGCCGCGAACCGCGATGGCAGCGGCTCCTGTCACCGCTGATTGTGCTTCTGGCGCTGACTCCTGCGGCGTTGTCGGTGTGGCGCTCACATCCTTATGGACTGAGTCACTATAACGTACTGGCCGGCGGACCAGTCGGTGCGGCCAACCTGGGTATGAATCGACAGTTTTGGGGATACTCGGTGCGTGGGGTGATGCCGTATTTGAACCGTGCGCTGGCACCGCATACCTCGGTGTACTTTCACGATGCCAACTGGTTTCAGCTCCAGATGAGCCAGCTTGATGGTTTTTTTCGTCGTGACGTCGCCGACTCGGGGATGGAGGAGCCGGGCGTGCGCAACTCCTCGGCAGCGCTGGTGATCCATGAAAAGCACTTCAATAAGTACGAATACTGGATCTGGGATGCCTACGGCACGACCAAGCCTAGCTACGTACTGACCCACCTGGGGGTGCCATTGTGTACGGTCTACGAGCGCCCCAGCGACGCGAGAGGCCCGCAGTGAATCGTGATCTGAAAGTGGCGCTGTGGCTGTTTGTACTGTCGACCGTCATCTATGCGGCGACGGCGGGACAGCGGCTCCAACGGCATTCGACGGACACTCACTTCGTATATCAGGCCGAGAACTGGCTGCACCATCGGTTGGACCTCGGTGGACCGCCGCCTCACCAGAATGACTGGGCTGAAGTCGAGACGCTGACGCTGCGTGGCGGACGCAAGGTGTCAGGGATGTTTTTGCGCGCCAATCCAGTCCGCTTTCGCACCCTGTCGGGTTTTGTCGACGAAATTCAAGCCACCGAGATCGTTGCACGCGACAAAAAATACTATGTGTCGTTTCCTCCGTTTCCGGCGGTGGTGATGCTGCCGTTGGTTGCGATCTTTCACCATCGCACCAACGACGTAATCATCTCGGTGGTGCTCGCGGGGATGGTTCCGGCGCTGCTGTATTTGCTGCTGAGACGATTGCCACGATTGCTGTCGCCCGCTGTGCCGGAGACGCCACGGGACGAAGCGCCCGATCTGTGGCTGACGCTGCTGTTTGGCGTCGGCTCGGTGTTTTATTTCTCGGCGGTGCAGGGGCAGGTCTGGTTTGTTGCGCACGTGGTCGCGTCGCTGCTGGCGGTGTTGTATCTGCTCTGTCTGTGGCCACTGCGACCGTTTGTGAGTGGGCTGCTGTGTGGGGCCTTGTTTTTGACCAGACCCCAGATGGCCGCGATGGGCCTTTTGTTCGTGCTGGAAC
>CALLYL010000713.1 GCA_937859535.1 uncultured Myxococcales bacterium | reverse complement strand
CGCGAGCTCGCTTGCGCGTGACACCCCCAACGCCGCGTGCGGTGCGGCCCATGGCGCGGACCTGCTCTTCTCGGAAGCGAACTACGTAGCCGTCGCGGGTACACAGCGCGATGTCGCTCTGACCATCGGTGATTCCGGCACCAACCAGATCGTCGCCTTCATCGAGATCGACGGCGATGATACCGGTCGAACGAATCGCCGAAAACGCATCGAGCTCGGTCTTCTTCACCACACCTTTGGCCGTCGCGAGCAGCACGAACTTCCCGGCCTCGAATCCTGGCAGCGGCAGCATCTCGACGATGCGCTCGCCGGGCTGAAGCTCTAGGAAGTTGACCATCGCCTTGCCCTTGCCCGAGCGCGACTGCGACTCCGGCAGGTCGAATACCCGCTTTGAGTAGGCGCGACCCGTGTTCGTGAACATCAGCACGTAGTCATGGGTGCTGGCGACGAACAGCTTGTGGATCAGATCCTCTTCCTTGGTCGTCGCTCCTTGCACGCCACGGCCACCACGTCCCTGCGAGCGATACTCGGACAGCGATACGCGGCGTACGTAGCCTTCACGGGACAGCGTCACCACCATCGGTTCGACGGCGATGAGCTCTTCGAGTCGGATCTCGCCCGCATCATCAATGATCTGGGTGCGGCGGGGCTCGATGTACTGGGCGCGCAGCTCGGTCAGCTCTCCGGCGATGACATCGCGTAGGCGCGACTCGCTGGCCAAGATCGCTTCCAGACCAACGATGGTGGTGGTCAGCTCGCGATACTCCTCGGCAAGCTTGTCGCGCTCTAGTCCGGTCAGGCGCTGGAGTCTCATCTCCAGGATGGCTTTCGCCTGCGGCTCACTAAAGTAGAGCGCGCCACGACCGGTGCGAGCGGCGATTTCTTCCTCGGGGCGACCAGCTCGACGGAGGAACTCGGCCAGCCCGGTGAGCGGCTCAGCCATCAATCGATCCTTGGCTTCCGCTGGATCTTTGGCCGCACGAATGATCGCGATGATGCGGTCGATCTGATCGATCGCCAGACCCAGTCCTTCCACAATCTCGCGACGAGCCCGCGCTTGCTTGAGCATGAACAGCGAGCGTCGCAGCACGATCTGCCGGCGGTGTTCAAGGAAATGTCCGAGCGCGTCTCGCAGCGATAGAATTCGCGGTCTGCCGTCGACAATGGCCAGCATGATGACGCCAAACGTCACCTGCAAGCTGGTCTGCGCGTAGAGCTGGTTTAGTACCACCTGACCCACCGCATCGCGCTTCAGCTCGATGACGAGTCGCATGCCTTCGCGGCTCGACTCGTTGCGGAGATCCGATATGCCTTCGATCTTCTTTTCTCGCACCAACTCGGCGAGGCGCTCGATCACTCGGTTGGGGTTCACCTGATAGGGAACCTCGGTGACGATGATCTGCGACTTGTTGTTCTTCAGCTCTTCGATTTCGGTCTTGGCGCGCAGCGTGAGCGAGCCTCGGCCGGTTTCGTAGGCCTGACGGATGCCCGCCTTGCCGTAGATAAAGCCGTAGGTCGGGAAGTCCGGACCGGGCACCAACTTCATTAGATCGGCATTGGTCGATTGCGGCTCTCGCAGAAGCAGCAGGGCCGCATCGAGCACTTCGCCCAGGTTGTGGGGCGGAATGTTCGTCGCCATACCGACCGCGATACCCGAGGCACCATTGACGAGCAGATTCGGCAGCATGGCCGGCAGCACCGTCGGTTCGCGCTCTTTGTCATCGAAGTTCGGGACAAAATCGACCGTCTCTTTGTCGAGATCGCCGAGCATCGCCGACGACACGCGTTGAAGTCGACACTCGGTGTATCGATACGCGGCCGGAGGATCGCCTTCGATCGAACCGAAGTTGCCTTGCCCGTCTATGAGCGGGTGGCGCATGTTCCAGTCTTGCGCCAGTCGAACGAGTGCGTCGTAGACCGAGGCATCACCGTGCGGGTGGTACTTACCGAGCACTTCACCGACGACGCGGGCGCACTTTACGTGGGAGCGATTCCAGACGATGTTGCCTTCGTGCATCGCGTACAGGATGCGACGATGCACGGGCTTTAGTCCGTCCCGGGCGTCGGGAAGCGCACGCGAGATGATGACGCTCATCGCGTAGTCCATAAACGATGTGCGCATCTCGTCGTGGATTTGCTGGACGAAGATGGAGGTCGGCGGTTGGCCGGCGGGAGCTACGGTCGATGTCGAGTTATCTTGAGCCATGTGACGAAGAGGATCCTAAGTTCGCGGGCCAGCTTGGATTGTGGCCGCACCGGAATGGGGCCTTTTATCTCAATTGGCCGACGACGGCAAGCGGTGCCGCAATTTTGTGTGTTCCGCCCCGCACAAGTCCGAGCGCATTACTCCGCTTTGTGGTCAGGGCCGAGCGGATCAGACGACGTGTGGTGCCGGTGAGTCTCTGACGGACCATGGTCATGTCCGTGCGAATGGTCATGTCCGTGCGAATGGTCATGCCCGTGCGAATCGTCATGTCCGTGCGAATGGTCGTGTCCGTGCGAATGGTCATGTCCCTCTGATGGGCCGTGTCCGTGCTCCAGCGCGTGGTCATGTGCGCTGCCTGGGTCGAGAGATAGCTGGCGAATGAAGCCACGCGGTCCTTGCCGCAAAAACGAACCAATAAACAGCAGCACCACGATCGCCAGACACGCGGGATAGAGCACTCCTGGGTGATCGTGCCCCACATGAAATGGATAACCAGGATGTACGCCCACTACGCGATTGGTCAGATACCCAAGCAGCACGGTAATCGTCGCAATCGACAGTCCGTAGCCAATCGCGATCCGTCGTCCATGCAGCTTCGCCAATACTCCGTAGGTCGTTGCATTGGTCGCTGGGCCCGTCAGCAAAAACGCAATCGCGGCACCGGGTGAGACTCCTTTATGAATCAGCACTGCGACCAGCGGAGTGGCCGAAGAGGCGCATACGTACATCGGCATCCCCAGCACCGCGAGCAGTGGCACATCCAGTCCCGTTGGTAGCGAGGTGACCCAGTCCATCCGCAGCAGCGGTTCGATCGCCGCCGCTACTCCCAGACCAATCACGATCCACGGTCCGGTGTGATCCACCGTTTCCACAAAGCCAAGTCGGAACGCGGCCCGGAGTCGGCTTCCCATGGTGCCTTGCGGAATCTCCAAGGTCGTTGGTGGGGTCTCGCTCGGGGGAGCCTTTGTCATCATGCCACCGACGATGACTCCCACTCCGATCGCAACGATGGTGGCGCAGACAATGCGAGCGATCGTGAGCGGCAGTCCGAGCAGCGGAAACGACAGCAGCACCGCATCGACGCCTAGCTCTGGTGCAGCCACCAGAAAGGCCATCGCTGCCGCAGACGGTACTCCGCGTGCAATGAGGCTTCGATAGACCGGCAGGACTCCACAAGAACAGATCGGAAGAGGGAGTCCGAAAATCACGCCGCGAACGGCCTGAGTGATGGGCCCCCCGCGTCCCATCCACGCAACGCCTGCCGACGGAAGAAAGATCCCAATCAAGCCCGCAGAGGCATAGGCAATCAGCAGCGCGGGCGCACTTTCTACAGCGAGCAGCGTCAGCGTCCGCGCCATGCTGGCTTCGCCCATTCGGCTGGTCGGCAGCAGCTCACTGTGCAGCAGCGCCAGCAGGCCGATCGCTGCCAAGCCACCGATTCCTTCAAACACCACATGATTGCCTCGGCCGCCTTGCTGTTCGTGGACCACCACATGAAGCAGCGCTCCTGCCACTAGGCTCTGGAAGATACCGATTCCGACGCCGCCGCTATGCTCAAACAGCTCGGTCGAGAGTCCGTAGCCGAGCGCGGTCGACCCGGCAATGAACACCAGTCCGACCAGGCTCCAGCCGGTTCCCAAGCGCTTTAGCAGCCACCACACCGACAGACCGACCGGAATGCGATGGAGCACGATCGCCAGCGGCAACAGCGCATCGGCAGCATGATCGTGATCCCCTCGCCCCATGGCCAGCGCGAGCCCATCCAAGAACTCGTGCATGGCCAACCCCAAGAGTCCCAGCACCACTGCGACTTTGTGGGCCCGTCGACCTCCGACATGCTGCATGCGCTCGATCTGTCGCACGGCCAAGTAGCCCGCAACTGCGATGGGCAAGGTCGGCCATCCCGCCGCTGAGTAGGCCGCTGGAATCAGTCGTCCCAAGATGATGCCCACCACCAGCAGCAGCACAAACCCATCCAGCGTGGCCATCGCCGCTTTGGCCCACCGGAGCGACCGCTGCAAAAGCGACCCCAGGAACAGCGCCACCGTTGATAAAAGGAGCAGCTTCATGGCTTCCAAACAGTCTGGCAGTTTGCGCTCGGGCTCATCACGACGCACCGAAAGGTAAATGGACAGCCCCGCAAGATGCAATGCGAATGCGAGAGGTGATAAGTGTCTCGCTGTCAGCGAAAGGGCTTGGCTTTGCTACTGGTTTGGATACTTTCTTGCGGTGCCAAATAGCGAAGCGAACTCTGAAAAGCGTCAGCTCACCCTGATCGACTGCTTGGGAATTGGCATCAACGGGATCGTCGGCTCTGGAATCTTCCTTTTGCCTGCGGTGCTCTGGCGAAAGGCTGGCTCACAGGCCCCATGGGCATGGTTTGTCGCCGGTGGTCTATGTTGCTTGGTGGCTTTGGTCTTCGCCGAAGCTGCGGGCCGCACCGACCGTTCCGGAGGCCCCTATCGCTACGCCTGTGATGCGTTTGGACCTTACGTTGGCTTTGCCGTCGGTTGGGTCACGTTGGTGAGCGTCCTGCTCGGCTATTCCGCAGTGGCACGAGGCTTCGGTACGACGGCAGCGCAAATCTGTCACGACGTGCTTGGGGTGCAGCTTGGCAACGGTGGCGTGGTCGCCATCTCATGCCTGGTGGTGATTGTTCTATCGATTGTGAACATCCTGGGCGTTCGCAGCTCGGCCCACACCAGTGATGTCATCTCGGCGGTGAAACTGCTCAGCCTGTTTGGGTTTATTGCCGTCGGTTTGTTTTTCGTAAAGCTTGGAAACATCAGCCAACCTCCAGCCCCAGCACCGGGTGAAACGACGGGAATTTTGGCAGCCGCGTTTGCGGGCCTGTTCGCGACGACCGGCTTCGAGTTCATTCCGGTCCCTGCGGGTGAAGCAAAGAACCCACGGCGGACGGTGCCGCTCGCGATGGTGATTAGCGTGCTGGTGACCACCTGTTTGTATGCGCTGGTGCAGCTTGTGGCCACCGGTCTGCATCCGAACCTTGGTGGTTCCGAGACGCCGCTCGCCGATGCCGTCGCACAGTTTGCCGGTTCACGGGGTCGCGAGCTGATGAACGTGGCCGGCCTGATTTCGATGTTTGGGTTTTGTGCGGGCAGTGCGCTCGTCGGGCCGCGTTATCTGGAGTCGTTTGCCGAGGATCGCTTTGTGCCGACGATCTTTGCGTATCGACCGCCGAAGTTGGGCTCACCGGTGTGGTCGGTGGTGCTGCTGTCGGTATTGGTGATGCTGTTTCTGATGCTCGGGCTCGAGTTCAAGCAGCTTGCCGATATCTCGAACGTCGCGGTGGTCGTGCAGTACATCGCAACCTGCGTGGCGGTGATGCTCATGCGTCGTCGCGGAGCGGCACCAAAGGATGCGTTCGTCAACCCGGCGGGGCCGCTGGTTCCGCTGCTCGCGCTGTTTGGCTGCGCGGTGTTCTTGCTGGGGGTGGCGATGAGTCCGGATGGGGTAAGTGCGCTCAAGTGGGCGGCGATTCTGATCGCAGTGGGCTTGCTCCTGGGCTCAGGGTTTCGGAAAATGATGCTTTCGACCCGTCGCTAAGGAGGGCTGCGGGATGAGTGGGGGGCACAGCTTGCGGGTCGATCAGCGCTCTTCCGTCGGGCGACTGCTCCTGTTGCCGGAAGCTGACCTGCTCGGTCTGGCGAATGCGCTGGTCGAGTCGTCTGCCCACGGTGCGATCTCGGTTGCGCCGCTCCCTGAGCCACTGTTATCGGCGCTGCGGCAGCGTCTTCTGCGCCCTGCGACCGTGCGAAGGCCACTGCATCCGCTGCTCCCCGCGCACTGCCCGACGTTTGATCAGGAGGTCTGTGACTATCGAGAAAAGGCGCTTACCGTGGCCTTGGTGGCGGATTGGGCGGCCAGTCAGGGTCTGCCCTCGCGGCATGTCTTGGCGCTCGAGCAGGCGGTCGATGAGCTATTGCTCAACGCGCTCTACGATGCGCCTCGCGATGAGCAGGGGCAGCCACGGTATGCGGGGGTGTTGCCATCCGATCGAGTGCTGCTTCAGGCGCTGCCGGGCGAGTCGGCACGAGTTCGCTTTGCCACCGATGGGGTGCGCCTGGCGGTGGGGGTGTCGGATAGGATGGGCAGGCTGCGTCGGCGGACCGTGCTCGATTATCTGATTCGTTGTGCGACGGCTCAGCAGCGACACCAAAGTCCGCTGGAAAACAAAAAATCTGGGGCGGGAGTCGGCCTCTTTTTGACCGCCACCGCAGCGAGTGAGCTCATCTTTCGGTTGCGTAGCGGGCGTTTGACGGAGATTGTGTTCTGTCAGTATCTCAGTCGACCAAGGCCGCTGCGGGTGCTGGTGGTCGATGACGATGCGATGGAGCCAAACCGATGACCGCAACGCTGCTGCATCCGAACCTGCTGGAGCGCTACGGCAAGGTACCGCTGCCTCGCTACACCAGCTATCCTCCGGCCAACCTGTGGGGGGAGCGCGACCAAACGCTGGCCCTAGAGGCACTGTCCACCGTTGGAAGTCGCCCGCTGTCGCTGTACGTTCACGTGCCGTTTTGTCGCAAGCTGTGTCTGTACTGCGGCTGCAACATGCTGGTTACGCGCAGCCAGGACTTGGTCGAGCGCTACTTACACGCCCTGGATGTCGAGGTCGCCCGCGTCGCCGCCTGTCTCCCAGCGCGGTCTGAAGTGGTGCAGGTGCATCTCGGCGGAGGCACCCCCACCTATCTGGACGAAGCGCAGCTTTCCCGATTGTGGCAATCGCTCGCGAGCCGCTTTCACATTCCACGCCGCATCGAGGCCTCGATCGAAATCCATCCTCCAGTGACGAGCAATGCGCAGATGCAGCGACTCGCCGAGCTGGGCTTTGTTCGCGTGTCGATGGGGGTGCAGGACTTCGATCCCATCGTCCAAAAGCGAGTGAATCGAATTCAGCCGTTCGAGCAGACCCGCGACTTGGTACTGCTCGCCCGTCAGCTTGGGTTTGTCAGCGTCAACATTGATTTGATGTATGGGCTACCGCTGCAAACGGTCGAGCGCTTTTCCATGACCCTCGATCGCGTCGCGGAGCTGCGTCCGGACCGCGTTGCCCTGTTTGGATATGCGCACATGCCCGCGCTGCGGAAACATCAGTCGGTGTTTCGTAGCGAGGAGCTGCCCGATGCCACCACCCGTGCCGCCCTCTTTGAGCTAGCGCTGACTCGGCTGCTTGCGCTTGGCTATGTCTATGTCGGGCTTGATCACTTTGTGCTGCCCGAGGATGAACTGCTCCATGCTCGCCACAAAGGGGAGCTGCGCCGCAACTTCATGGGCTACACCACTTGCAAGTCGAGCGATGTGCTGGCGTTTGGCCCCTCGTCGATCTCCGAGATTGGCCGACACTATCTACAAAACGAGCGCGAGGTCACAGCCTATTGTGAACGGGTCGAGTCCGGGGTGCTGCCGGTGGTGCGCGGCTACTCGCTCACCAGCGATGATGTGATTCGTCGCGATCTCATCATGCAGCTTCTGTGTAACTTGGTGATCGATACGGCTGATTTTTCGATGCGTCACGGTATTGATTTCGAATCCTACTTTGCGAGCGAAGTACGGCTGCTGCGACCTCTCATCGACGATGGTCTGTGCGGCTGGGAATCCGGCAAACTGCGGATTCTGCTTCCGGGACAACTGCTGTTGCGAACGGTGGCAGCGGTCTTTGATGCGACGCTCCATCGGCCCGCTCCGCGTCATCACGCAGCGGCGGTGTGAGCCGATTCCTAACCGATTCTTAACGATTCCTCAAAGGAGCCCGAAACAGATGCTGTGGATCAAAGCGCTGCACGTGATCATGGTCATTAGCTGGATGGCCGGTCTGCTCTACCTGTACCGGCTGTTTGTCTATCACGCGATGGAAACAGAGGCTGTCGTTCGTGAACGCTTTCAGGTGATGGAGCGCAAGCTCCTGCGCGGCATTGCTCATCCCTCGGGAGCGCTCTCGCTGATTACTGGGATCACGATGCTGGTGATGAATCCCGGCTATCTGAAGATGCCATGGATGCACGTCAAGCTCACGCTGGTGCTGGGGCTCCTGGTCAGCCATGGACAAGGGATGTACTACCGGCAGCGTCTCATCACCGAACCGACCGCGTACTCGCATAAGAAGTTTCGCCTGCTGAACGAGGTGCCGACGCTGCTGATGATCGGCATCGTGATCATGGTGATCGTCCGGCCATTCTAAGTGGCGGCGACTTTCCCATCACGACCCGACGTCACAGACATATGAATCATGCAGGATGAATAATATCCTGCACCATCCAACTGGCCCCATTGCCCAGACGCGGACAGGCTGATAGCAAAACGACCAGCAGGGGACTGTCTCAATCGGGCAGTTGGAACCCAAACGCCTTGTTGTGTACATAGACGAGCTTGCAGTCTTCGATGTACTTGGCGTCGTGGATTCGACCAGCGCGGACATATCCGACTTCCCCTTTGTGAAGGAAGATCCGCTCGCCATCCGGAACCAGTTCGCCCGCTTCCTTGCGGTAAAATTGGATCGACATCTTTCCTTCCACAACCACCGTCATGTCGTCGCCTGGGTGCGAGTGGGGAGGCTCTTCGGTGCCGGGTCGCCAGCGTTCGAGCATCACTTCGACGCCGTTGGGATTTGCTGGATAACAGGTGCGAAGGGTAAAGCCATCGGGAGTTCCGGGTACGGGCACATGATGGCTCCATACGTCGCTGGTCTCCGAGGTCACATTTGAATTTGCGCGATCAGCAGACATGGTCCTACTCCTCATCCAACGAGGTGGCGTGGTTTCGACCAGGACTCTCCTACAGGTCAAGGGCGCGAAATGCAAGGGGCGTGGGATTGTGATCCCTCGGACCGTGCGAATGTGCTAGTTGGATGGCAGGATCGAGCACAGGCCGGACCGGCCCATCATGAACCGCACGCACGACGGATTCGATCCGAACCACCAAGTGACAGATGGCCAAACGAAGTCCTGACAAACACACCTCGCGCAGTGGGCTGCTCCTGCCGGGACAGTCGCGGCGGGCGGCTCGCATCTATCGCGTGGTACGCACCATCGTACTACTGATGCTGCTGGCGGGCTGCGTGGCCGTGACGGCAGTGGCCAGTGTGTTCCTGTATTACACCTCGGACCCCTCGCTGCCGACCATTGATCGGATCGCGGACTACCGACCCAAGGTGACCACCCGTGTGCTCGCTGCTGATGGTCAGTTGATCGGTGAGCTGTTCGAGGAACGCCGCACCGTCGTTCCGTACGATCGGCTGCCAAGAGTCGTGATCGATGCCTTTGTCGATGCCGAGGACGCGCAGTTTTTCGAGCACCACGGCCTCAACTACATCGGGATGGTGCGGGCGGTCCTCCAGAGCCTGGTACAGGTGCGTCATCTGCGCGGTGCCTCGACGCTGACGCAGCAGCTCGTCAAGACCTATGTCTTAAAGAGCAACGAGCGAAGCCTCAAGCGCAAAGTGCAGGAGATGTATCTGGCGCTGCGGCTGGAAAAGAAGCTGTCCAAAGACGAGATCCTGTGGCTGTACCTGTCGCAGATCTACTTTGGCCATGGGCGCTACGGGATCGAAGAGGCGGCGCGTTTCTACTTCGGTAAGTCCATTAGCGATGTCAACGCGGGGGAAGCGGCGCTGTTGGCTTCGCTCCCCAAAGGTCCAGAGGAGATTTCGCCGCGACGGAATCCCGACCGAGCCAAGCTGCGTCAGCGCTATGTGCTTTCTCAGATGGCGCGCTATCACCACCTCACCGATGCCGAGGCGGTCAAGTTTGCC
>CALLYL010000712.1 GCA_937859535.1 uncultured Myxococcales bacterium | reverse complement strand
ATAACGGTCGGATCTGGAAAGGCTGGGAGTTCGACTCGAAAGCAGAAGTCGATGAGAAAGGGAAACCTATCTCTCAAGTGGACGAATAGAGGTTTCGAGAAGTTCCTGATCGGCAGTGGCCAGGAGTTGTATCGAGGCATGAAGTCGGTACTGCTGAAGACCGAGATAGGGTGAGGCCAATGACCACGTTCGATGAGGCCACGAAACAGAGGGCTAAGTCCATTCTGCAAAGGCTGCGCGAAGAGAGTGCAGCTCGCAGTAGTGACGACCCGGTGAAGCAAACTCAATTAGCGGCTTACTGGCTCTCGCGTGATGGACTGTTTAGGCAGCTTGCTTGCCGAGTGGTTCTGGCGGTCCAGACTCCAAACTCAAACGCGAAGGACAGTCTCAACGATTTTGCCATTGATGTGCTCAAGAACGCGAAGACAGATACACAACGCCAAGAGTTCGCAAGCTGGCTGAATAGGCGAGAGAAATTTCTGAAAACAATTACTGCTCGACTTTGGCAGTTTGCGATCGAACAGGCCCCGCCGTCCGAGGTGGTGCCGCGATCATTTAAGTATGAAGTGCTGGCTCACGGTGGGTGGGCAGGCAATGCCCAGCGCTATCAGACAAAAGAGGAAGCACTTCACGCGGGACTGGCACTGTCCAGACGTTGGACGGCGGTGGAAGACTACCGAGCTGTTCCGAGTGACGATCTACCCAACCAACCCGCGCTCGCGCCGGATGCCAAGGTCATCGTGCTCCAAGTCCCGTCACCTATCAGCTCAGTTCCGCCCGCTCAGCAAAAGGTTCCCGCTCAGCCCACAGAAGAGAACGTGCTGCGGTATTCGCTCCACATCCGAGGACGCTGGGGGCGAAAGCGGACAGACGACTTTCTGAGCGTGGACCTTGTCAAGCGAGTCGATCCCAAAGCTCCGTGGGCACTAGCCACCTTGCAGACAATGATGGCGAACAAGGTTCGTGAGCTGAACGTAAAGCCAGGCGCCAAGCTGCGGATAGTCGAGTCGCCGATGACTATCTCCTCCGATGGCATCGAGCGATTTTACCTGCTATCGGACAAGACGCTTCACGAGGAAGTCCTCAAGTGATCAAGTCTCGGTTGGTCATCCCTCGCCGTTGGTTCTGTATCCTGTGTGGCCGAACTCTGGTCAGCTCCTATCCTGCTTTCTGCACCGATCACAGCACCCTCGATTTTCCGGCCAACTGTACAACGGACAATATGGTGCGTCTGTGTGGCTACAGTCAGTGCGATGTTCCGGTGACACGGCGGCTCACCTGTGGGGATCATCATGACGTTCCAGCGGCTCGCGAGGCACTGCGATTGACCGTGATCTCTTCGGCTGAACAGAAGGGAGACTGGCTGTTTCGCAAACGTATCAGGTTTGGATTCTCGCGGAGTCGCCTTGCATCACTGCTGCGTGTGCATTGGAACTATCTGTTTCACACCGAGGTGAAGGATCTATGGCTGCCTGCTGAGTGGATTGAATTGGTCAATCGCACGCTTGAAGTCCAAACCGACCAGTAAGGGGGGAATCAATGAGTCCATACGATGAACGAGACACAGCAGAGATCAGAATGATGCGAGCCATCACGGAACTCAACCATCGCATCCTGATGACTCCTTCACCCGAGCTGCGGACAGTTCTCCGCAGCGCCGCTTGCAACCTGCGAAGTGAGCTGATCCTTCTCATTCAGGCCATCCCGATCTGCGATGAGGAAGATGCCATGAGAGTGCAGACCGCTCATGGTGGGCCACTGACTCCCATGATGATCGGTTCGGCGTAGATCATGTTGGTGAAGCACTGCAACGGAATCCGTTGAAAGGATAGAACCATGGAAGAAGTAACAGAGCCAGAACACATCAGACCGGCTCCTGAAACCACGCCGCCCAGATTCACGGTTTCGCTCACCGTCCTGCCAGAGCAGACCGCGTCACACATCTCTGTGGATATGCATTTTCAGCCGGATACGGTCACGATGGCCATTGAGGTAACGCGGGGAGTCTTCAAACCCGAAAACACCGGCCATGCCAATGCCTATTTGCGCGACGGTGGGGCGCAACAGATCAGATCCGCGATGAGGCAGTTTCAGGACTTCATTGCAAGGCTAGAGATATGACGGTCGCCCGGCTCTATGTTGCCGCCGCTGTTGCAGAGATCAGGAAGCGGCTCAACATCACCCAAGTCTCTCTCGCAAGACTCTGCGGTGTTCACCCGATGACAGTCTCTCGCTGGGAGCGGAACGATCTACAGGTCG
>CALLYL010000711.1 GCA_937859535.1 uncultured Myxococcales bacterium | reverse complement strand
CGGTGGATGTGGGAATCGGTCGCGCCGGACTGGTGCGTGACGAATCCGCCGTTTTCTATGGCTGGCGAGTGCTGGAATCTGGCGATGGATCACTGCCGAAAGGGAGTCGCAATGCTGGTGCGGCTTTCGTTTCTGGAAGTGTGCAAAGGAAGGGAGCGGATCGCGCTTTGTCCGCCCATCGTTCCGATCGTTCTGCCTCGGATCAGATTCCGAGGTCCGGCAACGGATAGCGTGACGTGCGCATGGCTTGTATGGGCTCAGCCGGGCACACACATCCCGGCACGCATGGAGTGCATTGGGAAGAACTCCCTGATCGAAGAGGTGGCAGCATGACTCCTATCGAAGTCGGAGCAAACCCGAAGCGAGCCAAAGCCGCCATCGCAGAGCGAGCCGAGGCATTCCTACAGGATCGCGGTTTTCTGAAAGGTCAGCATTTCGATTCTGAGCCGGAAGCGATCTTGCTTGCCACCAAGGTGCAGGTAGAGCTTTCCGTTCGCACTGGCATCAACGAGGAGGGCTTCTACGGGTTCTCGGTAGAGTGCAGCAACTACCGAGAATGTAGACCGGACTGCCGAGGGTGGGATGGGAAGGCCGAGAGATGCGAGTGCGAAATGCACTGTGTCGAGTTGCTGGTAACAGGAACCTATCCATCAACGTCCTGTTCGATAGATTGCGTGTGCTGCGTCGATTGTAATGATCGCGGTTGCGAGAGTTGCGAACAGTGTGGGCGTCGATATTGCGATGACTGCATGGAGGAGCATGCCCACTATGTCGACTGATGCCGAAGGGGAAAGCCAGGTGTCCGAGTCCGGCCATCCGACGATCATCGTGGATCACGAGCTGGAGCGGATGTGTGATGAAGCGGCGCTGTCTCTGGAGGGTCGGGCCGAGCTGTTCCAGAGAGCCGGGAATCTGGTGCGTGTGATCAACGGCGCTGGATCGAAGCTGCGCGGGCTGATTCGGTCACCTGGGGAACCCAACATTCAGTCGATCCCGCTGTCGCAGATGCACTTGATGCTGGCCAGTAGTGCGGACTGGAAGAAGTGGAAGAAGGACGAAGGAGAATTCCAGCTTGTGCCGAGCTTGCCGCCGGACAAGGTGGTTAAGGGAGTCCTAGAGCGGGGCGAGTATCCGCAGTGCATCCGTGAGCTACAAGCGGTCATCGAGACACCGATGCTTCGTCTTGATCATCAGGTGATTCAGAAGCCCGGCTACGACGAGTACAGCGGGCTGCTGTACTTGCAGCCGAGGTGTTTGGAAGGACACTCTGTTCCCGAGTTCCCAAACCGCGAGGACATCGACGAGGCGAGAGAACTTCTGCTCGATATGATCTTTGATTTTCAGTTCCGCAATGAGTCGCACCGATCGGCTTATTTGGCGGGTCTGCTGACGTGTCATGCGCGGTTTGCGATTGATGGGAATATCCCTCTGTTCATGGTGACGGCGAACAGTCCGCGCACGGGAAAGACGCTGCTTACCGAGATCACCAGTGAGCTTGTAGTGGGTCGCGACTTTACCAAGATGTCTCAGCATGTCGACGAGGAGGCAGAGCGGAAGGTGATCACAAGCCTTGCGATGTCTGGGTGTCTGTACGTGCTGATCGACAACATCTCGAAGCCGTTTGGGAGTGCCGCTCTGGATATGGCGCTGACTACGGGAACCGTTTCCGATCGAGCGATGCACACGTTCTCGATGGTGTCCGCGCCATGGAAGGCGGTGACGTGGGCGACGGCCAATAACCCGCAGTTCAAGCAAGGATCGGATACCGCGATGCGCACACTAGAGATCGCGCTGGAAACGGAACTGGACAGGCCGGAGATCCGGCAGGGGTTCCGCCATCATCCGCTGAAAGACTATGTGAAACAGAATCGGGCGCGGCTGGTGATGGCTGCGCTGACGATGCTGCGCGGATACTGCGCGGCAGGAAGGCCGGATCAGGGGCTCAAGAACTGGGGCGGATTCGATGAGTGGTCCCGTCTGATTCGGCACTGTCTGGTGTGGTGCGGGCTTCCTGATCCGTACGAAGCACACGCCGAGCTGCTGGAGTCCGCAGACACCGATCGACAGCTCAAAGAGGATCTGATCATGGGCTTGAAAGAAGTCCTCGATCATTACAAGGCAGAGTCGATCACCTTTTCGGAGATTCTGACGGAGCTGGAGAGTCAGATCGAGTATCGACGACACAATCAGAACCAGGCGATCTCGTTTCCGCGCATCCACCAAGCGCTGATGCAGCTCTGCAATGTGAGAGACGGAAGACTCCCCCCTTCCAACGTAGTCGGCAATCGGATCAAGCGATTCAAAGGGAGTGTGTCTGGGAAACACCAGCTAGTGCCTCTCGATCGCGGGATGCACGGATTCCGCTGGACGGTTCGTGAGGTGTCGCAATGACCGATGAGCTACTGAGTCCTGATGAGGTGGCCAGGCGGCTGCGGGTGACGGACAAGCAGGCGCGAGCGCTGATGCGGAAGATGGAGCATGTGGATCTTGGGGGCGGGCTCGTGCGAGTGTCTGCGGTTTCTTTCACCCGATTTGTCGAGGCTGCTACATGCAAAACAAACTCTACCGTAGACCCGGATCACTCCTGTATTGGTACAGCTACACCGACGGAAGAGGATTCCCCGTCGAACACTGCACCGGAACCGCAAATCTCACCGAAGCTGAAAGCGTCGCTGCTCAGCTTGGCAGCACCGCCCCGCATCCGGCCCACCGAGCCCCGGACCAAGCCAAAGACCGCAGCGGAGACACGGTTGAGGAGGCGATAGCGCAGTTTGTGAGCTACTGCCATCTCGATCGCTCTGCGGCGACCGTCGAGTGCTACGAGCAGAAGGGCGGGCATCTGGTCCGCTTGCTCGGAGAAAGCTCGGTCCACAAGCTGCACGTCGATCACGTACACGCGTACGCGCACAAGCGGCTGGAGGAAGGGGCGGCTCGGGAGTCGGTGCGCAAGGAACTGGTGGTGCTGCGAAGTGCGCTCCAGCTCGCCCGCGATCGAGGAATCATGGAGCGAGCGCCAGAGTCGATGATCCCGAGGTTTCGAGCGCAGTACAAACCGCGCCAGCGCTGGCTGTCTACGGTGGAGCTGTCGGCACTACTTCGCCACCTGGAACCCCATCGGGTGCGATGGGTGATGCTGGCGGCGTACACAGGAGCGCGGCTCAGCGAGGTGGAATCGCTGTGCTGGGGAGATATCGACTTTGAACGGGGGCAGATCCACATACGGGGAACCAAGACGGCGCGCTCGGATCGACACATTCCACTGGTGGGCGACCTGGCCGCACTGCTGGGGCCACTGCGTGGTGCGCCATCCGAGCCGGTGGCCGGAACGTGGCACAACGTGCGCCGAGATTTGGCGCTGGCCTGCAAGAAGGGGCGGATCGACCCGGTGACGCCTAACGACCTACGGCGGACCTTTGCGAGCTGGCTGAAGCAGGCCGGGCGTGATTCGTTGGCGGTGGGTAGGCTGCTCGGCCACACCAGCTCGCGCATGGTGGAGCTTGTCTATGGGCACCTGGACCAAAAGACGCTCAGCGCAGCCATGGAGCACTTGCCATCCATGGACGGCATCATGTCGCTAGTCGGTAAGGAAGATGACGATATGTAACTGCTATGAATCTCGCAAATAGCAGTTACATAGGGATTTCCCGTCGCTGCATGTAACTACAGGCAAGAAAACCCATATTCTCCCCTGGCCAGATTCGCCAGTTGTCCGCGTGTCGTGAATCGCACGCAGTAGATGCCGTCGGTGTGCCCTCAGCGCATTACGCATGAGACACTTCCCGTCAGAGCCCTACGCGCTGTCCGCGTGTCGTGCGGTCAGCCAGTGCCACCATCCCCCCGTCGGTGACCAGTGCTCGGAGCCGGAATCGAACCAGCGACACGCGGATTTTCAGAGCGGTAGCGTTCGCTACGGCTTCCCGTCGCTGACTTCATCTGTCCCTACTTCTATCACTATTTCTTCTTTTGGAAAGCCATAAAAGGAAAGAACGTCACATCGTCATAAAAAGGGCGATTTTCCGTCTGATAAAGAGTGTGACGATGGCAAAGTTCGAACGTCACCTGAACGTCACATCGTCACTGCGAGCGCGATTTGAAATACTGAACGGTATATCAGCGCCTATTTGAAGGCTATTTGATTTCCCGTCGGTGAGCTAATTTCAGGGCAAATCAAGGCGCGGCTGCGCAGCGGTCAAGCGAAGGCGCTGCTCTGGGGGGCGGGTGTAGAGCGCCCATGGGCAGGTTTGGTTACTGGGTGCCCAGGGGGCTTGGTTTTCACGCCACAGTGGCTTTGGCTCGACGCTGCCAGCGTGGGCGTGCTGGTTGGTCTGTTGTTTGCTCTGCTTTGGGGGTTTATCGGTCTGCTTTGGGGGTTTATCGGTCTG
>CALLYL010000710.1 GCA_937859535.1 uncultured Myxococcales bacterium | reverse complement strand
GCGGATTTGGCTGCTGGTGCTATTGGGTTTGACCTTCAGAACCTTCCAGTAGTTGCGCATCAGCCTTCCCCAGCCATGTTGATCAGCTTTACAAACTCATCAAGCTTGTCGGTACGAATCATCTCAGCGAGCTTGCCTGTTTCCGCGAGTGCGCCAATTGCGCCGCTCTCTACCAAATCCAAAAGCTGCTTCTTGGTAATGCTGAAGGTCTTGTCATCTGTGCCATCGCCCGATGTGCTAACTTCTTGTGCACCTCTTGGCGTTGGCTCGGTTCTTGGCTTGTTGACATATTCGCTCAGCACCTCTTTCAAACCGAGCGGGCCACTGGCTGATGCCTTTTCGAGCATCTTCAAGACGGCTTGTCGCTCTCTGCGATTGGGCTTGCGGTTGCTTCCTGGCGACCAGGCCGCGCCGACTTTGCCTAGCGCTTGAAACAGCGCTATTGCAATACCCGCATAGTCGGGCGGTGGCGGTGGTGGCGGCGGCGGTGGTGGCGCAGGCTGAAACTGCGGATCTTTGATGCGACGGACCACCTCGTCGGAAAGTTGAAGCATCCGTCGAGTGGCCACATCGACGAGATCAAGCTGCCGGAGCGCCTTTTCCTGGTACGCCGTCTGCGTCGCAAACACCTCGCGCCGCATCGCGGAGTTGAGCTGAAACGCCTCGCCAACCTCGCGCGTGTACTGCGCTTCCCGAAGCACAGTCATCTTTTCCATGTCGATGGCCGCGCCCGCTGCCTCCTCGGCTTGCAGCGTCATCGAGCGAAGCTGCGTCGCCTGTGCCAGCGCTAGCTCCCGACCCAACTCGGGCTGAGACGCACCATCATCGTCGTCGTCCGCTGTGTCCGCTTGCAGTTGGGCAGGAAGCGGTGGCGGCGGCGGCAGCCCACCCACGGGCGATGCTGATGGCGGCGTTGGCAGCCCGCCTACCGGGCCAGGCACAACTGTCGACGAAGGAGGTGGAACCGTGGTTCCCGCCGATGGCGCCGCACCAATCTGGACCCCTGGCAACAGCGGTCGTGGCGTCGGACTTGCGGCTGGTGGTATCGCTGGTTGCGGCGCGCTCGCGCCGGGCGGACCCTGCGTCGAGCCCGGCGCGGCCTCACCGAGCAGCATCGCCGGTATTCGCGTCCGCGTTTCCCGCCCCTCGTGGTCGTACATATTGACGAGCACGAGCCCCATCAAGTTCGACGGAACATTGGCTGGCCGGATGTAGCCCTGCTCAGGAATGCTGTAGGCGCCATTTGGTGAACTCACCAATAAGCGCACCAGTTCCTCACCGGCCAGAAGCATTGAACGTATTGTCTCTGCGTTACCCATGCTATCTACTCAGCTTTGTGGATGAACGTCCACCGTCTACAAATCGGCAGAATGTCTTGATGAACCCAGCGGGGATAAAAATCCGCATCTCTGAGTCACGGATGAGCACCTGTCCAATATCGAAAAGCTGGACCCGGTATCGACCCACCATCGGCAGCGGTGGAAGCTCCGAAAACGGAAGCGGTATCGACTGCGCTGGAAAGAATCGCCACTCCGTGGTAAGTCGTGTTCCCAGCCGTGCATAAAATGCGTTCCGTCGCTGCCCAAACTGATTGATGGCGGCAATTGGATCATCCACCACAAATGCATCGTTCAGCGTGTACTGCCCATGACTCCTGCACTCGTCCGAGCAATAAAGTGAAGACCTGTGCATGAACGGTGGTGGTGGCAACAGCACCTGACAATCTCTATTTCTGCATCGCCGCTGCATGATGATCATGTTTTCGTCTTTCTTTGTAGCGCGTCAACCAGAGTCAGAAGATTGGTTCTCAATAGCGCAGCTACAACTTCACACGCATTCGCAGCAAAAAAGACCACGCTCCAGCCACTCGATGCAGGTGGCTGAATTCAGCTAGTCGAATCAACCACCCGAATCCACCTAGCTGAATCAGGCACCCGTATCCGGGTAGCTGATTCGACCAGCTAAATCGCCTACCAAGATCGACCACCTCAAGAAATTGCTGTGTGGGTATCTGTAAGTTTTCTTTATTGATTCTCTAATCTTAGAGAATCACTGACGATATTGTCTGTGGCGTAAAAATTGCATAAACGCCTAATCGAGAATCTATCTATACGGCAGTTCGACCACCTTGTTCGACCACCTTGTTCGGGTAGCTGAATCCAGTAGGCGGATACAGGTACCTGAACCAGCTAGCTGAATCCGTCTAGCTGTACCCGCCTGGCTGCTCCGGCCCCCCGAAGCGCTCGCCCACCTCGTCACAAGATTGAGAGGTTAGGTTTACGGAAAAATACCCATCAAAAAAATATTTTTATTGGGCACCAGGCTGCCCATTCGCGAGACAGTTTTTTCGCGGTGGGCAAAGTGCTGAATCCGATCACCTTTACCAAAGAGTACGAAGCGTCTCATTATTCACCGACGATAAAGAGATAAATTTCTGTCTGGTGATCGCCTTACCCAAGAAGGTGCCAGGGGCCATAAATTTGCGATTTTATTCGCATCTTACAGGGTGAGTCTTTCGGTGTTTTCTGACCGCTCACACCTTGAACCCGTGAACGATCGCTCTTCGCGGTGCGATCTCGCTTCAGCAGCACGCCGCGCATGGCGATGCCGTCCGGTGTTGCGTCGTAAACGATGAAGGCCGTGCCCAGGGCCGCGCCTCGCCGTCCACCGCTGCCTCACTGCGCTGGCAACGCCTCAGTAACAACTCACCGTTGAGGAGCTGCCATCATTCGCAGGGAACACCTGCGCCGTGCCCAGGGTAACCCTGCACGTCTACGTCTGAGCCTGGCCATCACCAGCTCTGCCGTCCGAGTGCCTGTGCTCCTGGCCGTCATGAGGATCGAGTCCCGTCGGTCATGCTCGATCTGGGCGAATGGGCCGATCCCAAGCTGGAAGCCGTCCAGCGGCGAGTGTCAACTTGCTACACCGCAGACGAGTTGATTGCCCGCACCACGTCTGTGCCTAGCTCCAGGTCGGTTCTGTGTCAGGGTGGCGGCCCTGGCTCCTTGCCCCATGTGGACAGCCCGCCGCCAGCCATGCACCAGCTCGCATCGCGCCTACCACATCCAAGAAAGTACGCAAGCACACCGCCAGCGTTCGCGGGGCGGAGGGGTACCCGTCAAGCCAAAAGTACGCCCCGTCGCTGGCGCGAATTTGCTCCACGTTCCAGATCCGGTGATCTGAGCCTCCTCAACCACACAAACGGCGGCTCTGCCACATAGGCCGACCTTTCTTAGCACGATGTTCCGGCCACATGGGAGGGGGATGCTTACAGCGTCGAGGAATTGCGGGATAGTGGGCCTATCTGCATCAAGCGCCGGACTCCTGATGATGTAGCGTTCGTTATGTCTCAATCGACCGCCCAAGTCTGTCTGTCCCAGGTGGCACCCAGGACGAGAGCAACATGACTCGTCGGTGCAGAACTCAAGACCTCGGTGATCCGCTCTGTTCCGAGGGACTCCCATGCTGCGAGAGGAATAGGCGGGCTTCCTTGTGGCGTCCGGTCTGGTGCAAAATCTCAACCAGTCTCTGTACGGCTCCTTGATGTGGATGAGAGCCGCTGGGACTGCGGGTTAGGATGTGGCGAGACAGTCTCTCAGCCTCGGAGAGTTGGGAGCAGGTAAACAGAACGGTCGCAACGTGGTCGGCAATCGTAAGGTCATCGGGAGTTCTTGCCAGATCGGCCTTGGCCTCTTTGATTGCCTCCTCATGCTGCCCCGCCAGCGCCAGCAGAAGCGGACGGTAGACCACTCTGTCTATGGACGTAAGGAGCAAGCCCAAGTCCTTCCGCAAGGCCAGCGCCTCGTCGAGATGACCATTGTGGGACAGGTCCATCATCGTTTCAATGAGCCAGGCCGAGATATCGACTTCGGACTCCTTGGCGAGCGCCCACAACTGTTTTGGACGACCCACCAGCGCCGTGCAGAGTCGCTTTGCGACTTCCAAATCGAGCGCCAGTTCTTCTTTGTCTGTTTGAACCAGACCCGCTGCACGGCGCGCCATCAGCGATTCCCAAGACTCACGGAGTTCCTTGCTAAAACTCCTCAGATCCTCGTCGAGAGAGGGAGGCGATGGATGTTCCGGGGACATACCTTGCTCTCTGTTCATGCAGCGCACGATGCCCGATTGGGGCTCGGTTGACAATGGGGCGTACTTCGAGCGCTATCTGTCCAGTGGCTTCTCATGGGATGCCAAGGAGCGTTCCTTCAGTCCCTCTCTGCTCATCTCCTCTTGCAGACGGCGACTTGGACTACTGCACCAGCAAGCGTTCGACACCTTTCGATGGCGTAGTCCCCGCGTCGGGCCGCGTTCCACGGAGGCTGAGCGTTCGATGGCTCGTGGTAGTTGATCTCGAACTTGACTGGCTGGAAGTATTT
>CALLYL010000709.1 GCA_937859535.1 uncultured Myxococcales bacterium | reverse complement strand
GATCATTCCCATGCGCAACCGTGCGGTTCTTTTTGCACTCCACCCGGAGCGCATGATTCATTCCGTCACCCCGAGCCGAGGCAGAGAACGCTATGCAATTCTCCAGTGGATCTCTTGACGATGCGGCGTTGGTGTCAGCTTGTCAGGCTGATCCGGTCCTGCGGCGATGGCTCCACCGATCGTGGCTGGATCCGCGACCCCTGCTGGAACAGTCCCTGGTGCGGCCTTTTGTCCGTTACCTAGTCGTCGATGATCTACTCCTTCCAGAGCGACTGGATGAGCTTCAGGAATCGTACGCCAGCTTGAGCGTGAACCCGGATTATCCGGATCTAAACTATGACGCCGAAGCGGTCCGAATTGATCGGCGCACCGATCTGGTGGGGGCCGAGCTGTTCCTGCATCCGTTGTGGCACGCCTGGGTCGCCTTCGCATTGGGGGCGTCGCTCCATCGTCCGGGGCATTCCGTGGTTCGGTATCGACGGCATCCGCCCTTTTCTCGGGGGTTTTGGATTCATACCGATCGGGACCGGCGTCAGCCCAAAGCGGCAGCGGTGATGCTCTACCTTGGCAGAGACTGGCACTTCCGTGATGGAGGACTGCTTCAGTTGTGGGAAGTGAGTCCGCTTCTGCACGCAAACACCCCGCTATTGCGGTGGGATGACTACCGGGAGCGCCGCTTGAGCTTTCTGGAAGGAGCCCACACACTCCAAATCGAAGCCGCTGCGATCGAAGAGCTTGTGCCGCTCCAGGCGCGGCTGCTCGAACAGATCGTTCCGCGACGAAATCGACTTGTTCTGCTCGACTTTCAAGCTGGTCCCTCTTACCACTCCATTACCCCCACCCAAGAGCGGGTTCGCGAAGGAGTCGTGCAGTGGCTGTATTGATTCGTCCCCTGTCTTTGGATGACACCCTGGGGGTTGTTGCGCTGTACTCTCGCACCGCTGCTCAGGACCACACCGTGGGAGCGATCCACGGTGAAGCCTGGGAGCGATTCGCCAAGAACAACCTCGCGCAAGAGGGCTCGGCCTTTTTGGTCGCAACCAACGAACCCGACATCGTGGGAGTCGCGACCTCTTCTCTGCGAAGACTTCCGCAGCACCTCATTCGGCACTTTCGCATCGTCGTGGAACCGGACCAGCGCAGGCACGGCGTTGCCAGCCATCTCCTCCGCCATTTGATCGCCACAGATACTGGAACCAAAGGGGTCTTGCTACAGAGTCTGTGTCCAGTGGAATGGCAGGCCGGACAAGCGTTCCTGCTGCGGCTTGGATTTACGGAAGTGGAACGAGAGCTGGAGATGCACTGCCAACAGATCGCGTCGGGTGAGCTTCCGCAAAACTCGTCGCTGTGCGTTGCCCCGGTGGAGTCGCCGGGCTCTTGGGGTGGGGAGGTCGCACGCCTACACAATTTGGCGTATGCCCACGATCGATCGTTTGTTCCCACTTCGGAAGTGGCGATGACGGCGCTGCTCGAAGGGGGTGCCGAGTTGTGGGTGGCACGTCTGGATGACCAGTTGGTCGGCTATTGCCACGTCGAACCCGGAGAGCGAACTTGTTGGATCGAGAGCCTGGTGATTGACCCTGGGCTGCAGCGGCAACACCTGGGAACTCAGCTGATTCGCCGCGTCCTTTCTGACATCATTGTGCGAACCCAGCGAACCGCTCGCTTGCAGGTATCAGATCACAATGTCGTCGCCAAGCGGCTGTATGAAAACCTGGGTTTTACACTCCTTGCGACTTCGATTCGCTTTCGCGCCCCACGTGATGTGGTCCGCGAGATGCTCGGCAAAGAAGAATGAACCTGCGGCGTATTCCTTGGCAACACGCGAACGCGGCCGACATTTTATCGGTGAACGAACCCGTCGTGCTCGTGGGTGAAGCGAGCGACTGGACCGCGACGAAGCACTGGACGTTCGAGTCTCTGCGCGAGCGCTGCGGTCACGCAAAGATCGCGGTGCGATATGCCGGTGAGCTGCGCAGTTGGACGGTGGCTGAGCTGGTGGATGCGATCTTGGCGGGCCAGTCAGCCTACGGAGTGGATTGGGACTTCCAGATCGAGTTTCCGGAACTCCTAGCCGAGCTCGGAACGTCTCTGCTAGAGCGACAGAATTGCCTGGTCGAGCTACCGATCGCGGTTCGTCCGCGTTTCACTTGGTTGTATGTTGGCGCGCCGGGGACGGGCTCATCGCTGCATCAAGATGTGCTGGGCACCCATGCGTGGTTGACGCCGTTGGTGGGGAGAAAGCGCTGGGTGTTGTATCCGCCGTCCACTTTTACTCCCGAGCAAGCACGTGCGCATGATGCCCTCGCACCCGATGCGAGGTCCGTGGATGACCACAATCTGCGCGCTCGCTATGAAGGGATCATTGAGTCCGGCGATGTCATCTTCGTGCCGTCGCTGTGGTGGCATCAAGTCGAGAACATCGAGGCTACCATTGGCCTCACCCGGAACTTCTGTCACCGTACGATCCGCAGTCGTGTTCGCGCTGAAGCCGCACGTGGTCGCTACGCGTCATTGGTTCCCTACCTGGATGGGCTTGGATGGCCTACGGGCTCGGGCTGAAGTGTCTTGGCATCGCTCGTTTGAGCCGTGGCATGAACGGCACAAAGGAGTCCGCTCGCCAACATTCGCTGGAGCCATGGGTCGACCGCAGCCGGATCCATTCCACAGCGCACAGACTCCCGCCGTGTCCACACAAGGGTCTGCGGTTTTTGCGACAATGCCGCAAGTAGTGTCGCCAGCTCCGGAGGGAGTGCCATACAAGCATGATGGAGAACGTTGGCCACAAGAAGCTGAGATTTGGCACCTGCGTCCGGAACCAGGCGACCCACTACATAGTCCGGTAGGTGCAGTGCTTGGGCGTCTTCCAGCGAGGCCAGTGTCTGTTCCGGAAGCAGTCTATTGTGAGCAGGCCAGGCTTGCTGTTCGGTGATTCGCTGCCATTCCCGTCGAAAATCATCCCGCTCAAAGAGTCCTTTGCTGGAATGCCCGGATTGGACGATCTGAATGATGGCCGACTTTTCCTTCGCTGTGACAAGTCGGCCCGTCACCCGTCCGCGATGCTTTACGAGGAGCAGCGTGCCAAGGCCCAGATCCACAAAACGGGCGCGATCACAGGGGAGTTCCTCACTCCGTGAGCTGCTCGCAGAACCGCGCTGGGCACCGAGCAGAACCTCCAGCAGCCTGAGCTGTCCCAATCGTTCGATGCCCTGGTTCGCGCCTTCCACGCGACACACAATCGATTCGGTCAGATCACGGTACCGGGGCGCAATCTGGAGCGTCTCGTGATCCCAGGGAATGGCGCGCAGTCCTGCTGCGGTCAAATCGTGAAAGAGTGGCTGCGCCGGTGATACGACAAAGGGTTCGATGTTGTAGCCAAATCGTCCTGGATACTCTGCGGTGAGTGCGGCCAGCTCGCGTGCCGTGGCTAGGAATCGCTCTCGGGTGTCTCCTGGGAATCCTGGTATCACTCCCACCGACACCAGAATTCCTGCTTCCAGAAACGCAGCGATCGCACTCAGGTTGTCAGCGCGAGTGCGGCGTTTGTTCATCGCTACCAGCGTCTCATCGGATAGGGATTCCACGCCAATATACGCATACGAACAGCCCGCCTTGCGGAGCAGAAGGGCCGTTTCGACATCGATCTGTGCACGCATGAAACCACCCCAATCGATGGCAAGATTTCGCGCCAGCAGTCCTTCCGCAAACGAGCGGAGCAGCCGCATGTTTCCATTGAGCAGCGAGTCTGTGAAGTGAAACCGCGAGATTCCGTAGCGGCGCTGTAGGTGCTCAATCTGTGTCAACGAATGCTCGATGTCTGCCGGACGAAAGCGTTCCCAGAAGACCCATTCACTACAAAACGTACAGCGGTCGGTGCAGCCTCTGGAAAGCTGAAAGGGGAGACGCAGACTCCCATCGGTCGATCGATAGGAGGCCAAGCTCATTTCGCCAAAATCCGGCTCTGCTAGCGTGTTCATTCGCAGCAGCGGCCGCAGCTCCTTCATCGGTGCGACTTCAGTTTGGTGCAATGAGAGTACGCGTGGAATGTCTGCGATTGGCTCGCCTCGCTCCAGCCTGGTGATCAGCGTGAGCAGCGCTTGTTCTCCTTCGCCCAGCACCACTGCGTCGAACAGTCCGGCGCGGAGCCCAAGCAGAGCCGAGGCACGGCTCTCTGTCACCTGCGGACCCCCTGCCACAATGAATGGAGGATTGCGACGACGCTTGAGTTGGGCGGCGGCCATCAGCGTTGTGGTCAGGTTCGAGGCCCACACGGAAAAGCCAACAAATGACACCGAATCCATGTGTTCAAAGACATCAGTCAGTAGCTCGTTCACGCCGCCCAGATAGCGGTAGAGCCAGACGGGGTCGATGCCCCGGCTTAGACAGTAGCGATCGAAGGCTTCGGTACGCGAGCCTTGGGGAAAGTTCTCTGTGCCATCTTCGAATGCCCGCAGTACCTGTAGCACCAGCGGCAGATCTGGAACATCGATCACAAAGGACTCTGCGAAGACTCCGACCGGATCGAACGTCGGACTCTGCGTTTCAGGAGTGATGGTCCGTAGATCCAGGAAGCGCAGACCTGTTACACCGGCTGCCTTCAGATGTCCGAGCAACGCCGCTGCGCCTGCCGGAGGACAGTTCCGATGTCGATATGGCGGCACAATGCAGAGCAGTTTGGACGCAAAATCTGAATCGGCCATGACCACCGGTGTCCCCTACTCGAAGCACACGGAACATCCAGTATACCCGCAAACCAGGATGCTTGGCCAGCGGTTGCTGCTCGATTCAGTCGACGGATCAGGGTGGTCATTTTGTGCGCTGTGGAGGTAGACTGGAGTTGCTTCTCTCCGGTACGTCCGGAACTGGGAGTTCTTATGGATCATAGACTGGGCTGGAACAGCCACTTCCAACAGGTCAGTGCTGGGCAACTGGATCAGGTCGCACGCATTCTGTCCGCAGAGCGCGGGCAGTATCGGATTTGCATGCTCGAAACTGGGACGGAAGCCTGGGCAGAGCTCTTGGGAAGCTATCGTCATCGCTCGCAGGGAACATCCGAATATCCGGCTGTGGGTGATTGGGTGATCATTGACATAAGAAATGGTCATTACATCATAAATAAAATATTGCCCCGGACGAGTCTTCTTCAACGGAAAGAAGCCGGAAGCAGGGAAGATGGACAAATTCTTGCCGCCAATGTTGATGTCGCGCTGATTGTCTGTGCTTGTGATCGCAATTTTAGTCGCAACCGAATCGAACGATATTTGGCCTTGGTGGGAGCGGAAGACGTCGACACGGTCGTGCTGTTAAGCAAATCGGATCTGTTCACCCAGGATCTGATGATTCAGGATGACATCGATGCATTAAGAATCAAAGTCCGAGTCATTCTATATAGTGCACAAACTGGCGAAAACATGGAACAAGTGGAGTCGCTGTTTGAGCCCGGAAAAACCTATGTTGTACTGGGTTCCTCCGGGGCTGGAAAATCGACATTGATTAATCATTTAACCAATGACGCTCCTATCAAGACCCAGTCCGTGCGCGAGGGCGATGCGAAGGGGCGACACACCACCACCCGGCGCGAGATGCACTTTCTGCCAAATGGTGCCATCGTCATGGACACTCCCGGGATGCGCGAGCTACAGCTCCTCGATCATCAGGAGGGTCTGGATACGGCGTTCCCACAGATTCTCGAGCTGGCGCTCCACTGTCGATTCACGGACTGTCAGCATCGCAGCGAACGAGACTGTGCCGTCAAGCAAGCCATCGGTTCGGGTGTGCTGTCCCAAGAGCAGCTTGAGCACTATCATAAACTGGAAGCCGAACTGGCGGCACGGGCACGACGAGCGCAGCTCTATCGATCTCATC
>CALLYL010000708.1 GCA_937859535.1 uncultured Myxococcales bacterium | reverse complement strand
GCATGACAGCCCAAGTCGCATAGGACAGCACACCACAACACGCCCCACACAGCATTACGGATCGACATCGGAATCCCTCCCACTTGGTCCGAGTACGTAGGCACTCGCCCCAAGTGTAAAGGAAGCGCGACCTATGTAAAGGAAGCACTACGTGCGATCAGAGCTTCTTCCCGCCCGCAGCCAGCCCGTCCAGATAGGGACCAAAGCCCTGCAGCGCCGTTCTCTGCATATACAGCATCATCCCGCGAGTTCCGCCAAGCTCTGTGCCACCGCCAGCGCGACCCGGACCGCCATGCAGAAGGTGCGGCATCACTGTCCCCGGAGGTACAAACGTTCCGGCAACCTTCTCGCCCCCAATACAGACCCGACCATGGTACGGGGCGAGCCCCAGCACGGTGTCCATGAGAAACGTTTTGTCGTCGCTATACACGCTTGCGACCAGACCCCCTTCACCGCGTGCGGCGAGCGCTATCACCTGATCCGAATCGCTGTATGGAATCACGGTCGCCACCGGTCCGAAGACCTCATGCTCATGCACCGCGTGGAGTGACTCACCCTCCGCAGCGACCAGCAGGGTCGGCATCACGAAGTACCCCTTGGTGGGATCGGTGCCATGCAGTTCCAGCTTGTCTGGACCCCCAAACACGATCTTGGCCTCGGCCGACAGCTTGCGAATCCCAGCCAGTGCATCGGCTTTCTGCTGCGCGGTCGAAAGCGGTCCAATGGTCACATCATCGAGGTTGGGCGCGCCCACCTTGTGCTGACTGAGCCGGTCGACGAGATCCGCCACCACTGCATCCACTTGATCTTCTTTGACGAAGATGCGGCGAATCGCGGTGCACTTCTGTCCGGCCTTTTGGGTCAGCTCCTTGACCACGCAGCTTAGGAACAGATCGTAGGTTGGGTTCCCGGACTCGAGATCGGGACCACAGATGGCGAGGTTCAGGCTATCGGCCTCGACGTTGACCGGCACGCCCTTTTCCAGAACTCGCCGATGGCCACGCAGCTTGGCGGCAGTATCCGACGAACCGGTAAAGGCCACGACATCTTGCCCAGTCAGGTGATCAAACAGATCGCCTACGCTGCCGCAGATAAACTGCGCGGCACCTTCGGGAAGAGCACCACTCCCGAGCATCACCTCGAACATCCGATGGGCGAGCAGCGCCGTCGAGGTCGCCGGCTTGGCTATAAACGGCATCCCCGCAGCAATCGCGGTCGCGGCCTTTTCAGCGAGTCCCCAGGCTGGAAAGTTGAAGGCGTTGATGTGAACCGCCACTCCGACCTTGGGAGTCAGGACATGCTGACCCGACAATCGTGAGGAACGGCCGAGTGCAATCGCCTCGCCATCGACCAGGTAGCGCGCATCCCCGAGCGACTTGCACAGCTCGGCATAGTACGCAAAGGTCGCCGAAGCACCATCGACATCGAACTTCGCATCGGAGCGAGTGTTGCCCGCGTTCAAAATTCCCAGGAGCAGCAGCTCATCGCGATGGGCGACGATCGCATCGGCCAGCTTCTTACAGATCA
>CALLYL010000707.1 GCA_937859535.1 uncultured Myxococcales bacterium | reverse complement strand
CGTCAAGCCACAGGTGGTCGTACTGCTCGAGCTGCCGGCAAGTGATGAGCCGCAGCGGGCGCGGCTTGGCGGTGAACTTCAGCGGAGCTTGCGTGGGCGAAAGCTGAGCGCCGAGCTGGTTGGGTTCTCGAGTGAATCGCCGGACGGAGCGTGGCCGCAACCCTCGCAGTGCAGCGACTCGGAGTGTCAGGCCGAGCTGTGCCAAAAGAGCGAGCTGCGTCAGCTATTGTCGGTTCGGATCGTTCGTGAGGGCGAAGACTACCAGCTTAGCGGGCAACTCTACGATGCCGCGATGGCGGACTTTGCCGCCGAGGTGCAGGCAAGCTGCGTCGGCTGCAATCCGAGTCGACTGGCGACGAAGCTGGCGGGCATGACGGGCGAGTTGGTTCACAAGGCGCAGCAGCGCAAGACCGGGCTCCTGGAAGTCACCTCGCAGCCGCCGGGGGCGATGGTGCGGCTCAATGGGATGAGGCTCGGGCAGACGCCACTGGTGGTGACGACGTTCGCCGGGGAACATCGCATCGAGGTGCTGAAGTCGGGCTTTGTCCGCTACAAAAACGAGGTCGTCGTCGAGGCAGGACGCGGCGCGGCGCTGGACGCTTTCCTGGTCGTCGAGCCGGGTGTGCAGCAAAGCAGCGAGCAAAGTCTACCGCGACGAGCTGAGCTGTTGCTTCGTCCAGCACACGAGCCGCAGTCCGATCCCTCCCTTCGTCCGTAGCTGTTGTTTTTGTTGCCGAGCGAGCGGCCTTTTTGGCATAAGGCGGGCGGACTTTTTCCCCCGAGGAGCCGCGATGCTTGGTAAGCAAACCGACGAGGTCCGTCCGTGGACCCGTCCGCTCGTCACCATCGAGTGCCAAAACCCTGCCACGCTGGAAAAACTGGGCGAAGTGCCGTCACTGTCCGAGGCCGACGTGGCCGAGCGACTGTCACGAGCGCGGCAAGCTCAGGTTGCCTGGGGCCAGACCTCGTTTGCTGAGCGACGACGGGTACTGCGGATGCTGCTCGACTACATCATCGACCACCAGGCCGAGATTTGTCGGCTGTGCTCGACTGATTCGGGCAAGACCATGGCCGATGCCGCGATGGGCGAGATCTTTCCGGTTTGCGAAAAGATCCGCTACCTCATCGACCATGGCGAAGACGACCTTCGTTCGGACAAGCGACCGTCGGGCCTGCTGATGCACAAAGCGGCTCGGGTCGAGTATCTGCCCCTCGGCGTGGTCGGCGTCATCTGTCCCTGGAACTTTCCGTTCCACAACATCCTGTGTCCGACGGTCCCGGCGCTGTTTGCGGGCAATGCGGTGATTGCCAAGACCTCGGAGTGGACTTCGTGGTCGGCGGCAGATTTTCAGGCCATCTTCGACGAGGTGTTGACGAAGGCAGGCTATAGCCCGGATCTGGTCCAGATCATCACCGGCGGTGGGGAAACGGGGCGAGCGCTGGTTACCAGCGGGGTCGAAAAGATCTTCTTTACCGGCTCTCCCGAAAACGGTCGCAAGGTGATGGCCGCTGCCTCGGAGACGTTGACGCCGGTGGTGCTGGAACTGGGCGGCAAAGACCCGATGATCATCTGCGACGATGCCGACCTCGATCAGGCCGTGGGCGCGGCGATGCTCGGGGTGTTCACGGCCTGTGGGCAGATGTGTGTGGCCGCCGAGCGGTTGTATGTCTTCGACGGGATCTACGATCGCTTTGTGAATGAGGTGGTACAGCGCGCCAAGGCGCTGCGGCAAGGTCCACCCTCGCAAGATCGGGGTGGCGACTTTGATGTGGGGGCGCTGACCATGCCACGCCAGCTTGAGATCATTGAGAGTCAGGTCCGCGACGCGGTCAGCAAAGGGGCGCGAGTGCTGGTTGGCGGAGGACGGAATCCACAGTTGGCGGGTCAGTTCTTTGAACCCACTGTCGTCGTGGACTGCGACCACACGATGGACTTGGTCCAAAAAGAAACCTTCGGGCCGGTGATGACCATCATCCGCGTTCACAGCGAAGAGGAAGCGATTCGGCTGGCCAATGACTCCAGCTACGGCCTGGGTTCATCGGTGTTCACCAAGAGCCGTCGTCGCGCCGAGCGCATCGCCAAGGGCATCTCGGCGGGTATGACGGTCATCAACGATTACGGCATCGCCTACATGGTGCAGTCGGCACCGTTTGGTGGCGTGCGGATTTCGGGCTTCGGTCGCATCAACGGTCGCGAGGGCCTGCGGTCGTGCTGCCACGTCAAAACCGTGGTCAGCGATAAGCTGCCGCTCCATATGCCGATGTCGCTGTATCCGATTCGGCCGACCACCTTCCCCATGCTCGACGGTGCGGTGCGGCTGTTTTATGGTAACGGCGTCGCCGAGAAGGCCAAGGGTGCGGTGCAAGTGGCGAAGAGTCTGCTATCGATGGTCCGCGATAGCCGTCGGAGTAGGCAATGACCGAGTCGGCAGCAATGGAGATACGGCACCACACGGTGAGCGCCGGAGGTCTCCGCACCCACGTCGCAGAGGCGGGACCGGTCGATGGTCCACCGGTGCTGCTGCTCCACGGCTTTCCCGAGTGCTGGTACTCGTGGCGAAGGCAGTTGCCCGCGCTCGCCCAGGCGGGCTTTCGAGCCATTGCACCGGATCTGCGCGGCTACAACCTGTCGGACAAGCCCGGTCGGATCGATGACTACGCGCCGGACAAGCTCGCCGGGGATGTGGTCTCGCTCGCCAATGCACTCGGCTATAATCGCCTGGATGTCGTTGGGCACGACTGGGGCGGGGCGGTGGCGTGGCTGACCGCAGCGTTTCCGGCGACCCGGCACGTGGTGCGACGACTAATCGTGTTAAATGCGCCACATCCGGCGTTGTTTGTGTCGCAGCTCGACTGGGCCCAGGTCCGTCGCAGTTGGTACATGCTGTTTTTTCAGCTCCCGCACCTGCCCGAGTGGCTGCTGTCGCGCAAGGATTGGGCCTTTCTACGTAAGATATTTGCCCACACCCGAGCGCTGCGACAGAACGTGACCGATGCGGACTTTGCGGTCTACCGTCAGGCACTGAGTCAGCCGGGCGCACTCACCGCCACGATCAATTACTACCGGGCCGCACTGCGGCAAAATCCGCTGCTGCTTCCAAAGCTGGTCGAGCCCGTCGAAGCCGAGACGCTGCTGATTTGGGGTGAGCGCGATGCCGCACTCGGGCGAGGGCTGACCGAGGGACTGAGCCAGATGGTTCCGAGGCTGCGCATCGAATACCTACCTGCGGGCCACTTCGTCCAGCTCGAACAGCCCGACGAGGTGAATCGCTTGGTAATCGATGCGCTGTCGCAGCCCCTGCGGATTCCGACGGTGAACTAGCGTGGGTTACAGCGGAATGTTGCCGTGCTTCTTGGGCGGGTTCTGCTGACGCTTGTTTTTCAGCATCCGCAGCGCCGCGATGATCTTCTTGCGGGTTTCGCGAGGCCGAATGACCTCATCGATGTAACCGAGCGACGCCGCAGCGTAGGGATTGGCAAACTTCTCTCGGTAGTCGCGCACGTAGGTGGCACGGGTGGCCTCGGGATCAACCGACTTTGCGAGCTGTTCGCGATAGATGATGTTGACCGCGCCCTCGGGGCCCATGACCGCGATCTCGGCGGTCGGGAACGCGAAGTTGATGTCGGCACGGACGTGCTTCGAGGCCATGACGTCATAGGCACCGCCGTAGGCCTTGCGGGTGATGAGCGTCACCTTCGGTACCGTGGCTTCGACGAACGCGTACAGCAGCTTGGCACCGTGCCGGATGATGCCGCCGTGCTCTTGGTCCTTGCCGGGCATAAAGCCGGGGACGTCGACGAGGGTCAGCAAAGGTATGTTGAAGCAGTCGCAGAAGCGGACAAAGCGCGCTGCCTTCACGGACGCGGCGATGTCGAGCACTCCGGCCAGCACGGCCGGTTGATTGGCGACGATCCCAACGGTGCGACCGTCCATGCGGGCAAAGCCGACAACGATGTTCATCGCCATCTCGGGTTGGATTTCGAAAAATCGGCCTGAGTCGACGATGCGACGGATCAGCTCTTTGATGTCATAGGCGCGGGTGGCTTCAACGGGAACCAAGTTGTCGAGAGCGGTATCCTCTCGCTCAGCGGGATCGCTGGAAGGAACCACCGGCGGATCTTCGGCGTTGTTCTGCGGCAGATACGAAAGCAGCTCACGCATCTGCAGTAGCGCGCTTTTTTCGTCGGGACAGCGCAAGTGGGCGACGCCTGAGCGACCAGAGTGCGCCCGCGAGCCACCGAGGTCTTCCTTGCTGACCTCTTCGTGAGTGACGGCCTTCACCACGTCGGGTCCGGTGATGAACATGTAGCTGGTCTTATCGACCATCGCGATAAAGTCGGTCATCGCGGGCGAATAGACGGCACCACCGGCACACGGCCCGAGAATCACCGAGAGCTGCGGCACCACGCCCGAGGCGAGCACGTTGCGCGTGAAGATTTCGGCATAACCGGCCAGCGACTCGACGCCCTCTTGGATACGCGCTCCACCGGAGTCATTGAGTCCGACGACCGGGGCACCGACGCGCATCGCCAGATCCATGACCTTGCAGATTTTTTGCGCGTACGCACCGGACAGCGATCCGCCAAAGACGGTAAAGTCCTGCGCGAAGAGGAATACCTGACGACCGCCGACTTGGCCGTAGCCGGTGATGACGCCGTCTCCCAGGATTTTTTGTTCGGCCATTCCGAAGTCGGTGCAGCGATGGGTGACGAACTTGTCGATCTCGACGAAGCTGCCTTTGTCGCAAAATAGCTCGATGCGTTCGCGGGCGGTCAGCTTGCCAGCCTCGTGCTGACGCTTGGTGCGTGCCGCTCCCCCTCCTTGCAGGGCTTCGGCTTCTTTGGCCTCCAAGATTTTTAGCGGAGATGGCCGCTCGGGGGCGGAAGAGGGATCCTTCGGGCTGCTCGTGCTCATGGGGGGCAAACCTTATCGCAATGGACCAGGAACTGTCACGGACTACTGGGGTCGCTGCCCGAGGGTGGCGCGGAGCTTTACGACCTGATCGCCGCCACGAA
>CALLYL010000706.1 GCA_937859535.1 uncultured Myxococcales bacterium | reverse complement strand
TGGCTGTGAGCCTTATCGTTCGGTCATCCCACACCTTCCAATCGTAATTGTCCAGAGACCGCTCCACGGAGTGCTTCCTAAGCCGCCAGTAGATGTATTTGTCTGCTAGCTTAATTCCCAGAATCTCATTTTCCATCGCAGTGGAATGTTCCAATGACGCATCCTTTTTTGGAGTTATAATGCTCGCTTCAGATAATCCGATCAGAATATTTGTGGCATAGTGATTTTGAATCATATTCGTTGAATAGCCATGAGACAGCATCGCATTGCTTGTGTCCAAGCCGAGGATGAGCAAATCAAGATTTCTTGGATTTTTTTCTGCTGGAATTTGAATCGGTAACTGCGGTAGCCCTGAAGAGGTTTCTCTGTACCGCTCATCGGCTAGCTGTTGGTCCAGCCAAGAGTATACTCTGAGCTTGGTTACTTTTGGACCAATTCCAGAGATGGCTACTGTCACGATGGTTTTCTCGTGACAACCTGGTCCAAAGAATAGGAGCAAAAACAATACACTGATATGGGACGGATAAGTTATCATTTGGACGCTCCTTTAAAGTTGAAACAAAGTACGGAATCAGGGCAAGAAGGTCTGCTGAGCCCGACCCTCAGCCCAATGGCGACAGCTGCTGTCACTGCGATGGCTGCGCTCACTCCCCCCCATAGCCAGGGTGAGCGCACCAACTTGACATGTTTGCTCGAATTGTTTTGAGAGTGGGTGTCTACTGCCTTATCAGTCTGAAGTACCAGCATGGGAGCTGTTTGTGGCGTTGGCAGCGTCGGCGATTCCAGGCTCTGCTTGTGTTGTTGAGTTTCCACTATCCATTCAGGAACCGTTCTGCGGTATTCCTCGTCATTGGGCAGCGGTGGTTGGCTGAGAAACAATCGATACGTCGTGAGCGCCTGATCATCCCACCCGAGCCGTTGTTGCATTCGACCGATGTTAGGCAGAAGACCAGGATCGGTGACGTGTGCATAAGCTTGCTCGTACAGATGGAGCGCAGCCTCGAACTGCTGCAACTCAGAGCAGAGCCTGGCTTGGTTCACCAATGACAGACACTCTGGATCGTTAACACAGCACGGAGGTTCGGCCTGCGCGTTCGATGCGCCAGCAATGCAAAGCAGTCCCGCGAGAGCGCTACTTTTCAAGAGGAGGGAGAACGTACTTCGGAGGCGCCGGTTGAACATTCGCAGGTTCCTTTTTCTTGATGTGGACTGGCTTGCGAGTAGCGACTGCGGTCGTGGACTTGCTCGATGGCAGCTGCCTTGCGGCATGCGATTCGGGTGGTGGCGCGTCGAGCTTCGTGGTCTGTGAGTTCGTTGCAACGGGCCTCTGTGCTGGGCTTGGCCGGAACGTGAGTTCCTCGAACACTGACTTCGAGACCTCTTTCTTGGTCGAGCCAAGGTTGATCCCCCCGGTCCAATGGAAGACAAAGATCCAACCGAGCACCAAAACCAATCCAGTGAGAACCCAGAGACTGGGACGACCCCTATGCGCCGGACGAGGCTCAGCGCGTGGTCCGGCTCTGCTGGGAATGGTAGACGAATTGGCTAAAAGCGATGCTCCGACGCTGGTGTGCTCATGTTCCAGGGACAGCACTTCCGGCGCGACCCGAGCCAGCTTGGCGGCTACTTCGTCTGTGGGGGCGTACTGAAGAAGCAGGTTCAGCTTAGCTTGTCGGTCCATGCCCTGGCTGAATCGCTGGTGCACAGACGAGAAGAAGTCCAGGCAGAACGCATCCAGGTCCGAATCACCCGGCAGTGCTCGGAGGAGAGCCTGTCTTAACGAGGCCCGATGTGGAGTGGTCGAGTCGTTAGGCATAATTTTTAATGCACTCTCTTTATTTCAATACGATTATTAATTTATCTTCCCATTCTTAGCAGCGCCCGGCTGGCAAGTTTCTTTCGACGAACCAGTAGTGCTGCGTCCTTCGCCAGAGCGGTTCATCGCCAGTTCATCGCCCAACTCCATGGGAGCGCTGACACTCCTTGCCCCCGCATTCGAGCGTGATCTGCGCGAAGGGCGCATCGCGCTTCTCTTCGATGGATTCGACGAGCTGGCCAACCGAGTCCGCTCGGCTGCAATTCCCGAGCACTTCTGCCGAATTTTGAATGCCGCCCGTGATCGCGCTCGCGACCTTTTGACCAGCCGTGCCGAACACTTCGTTTCTCAGCGCGATGCAGTCGAAGTGCTGCAAGTACGGGTAGGAGGCCCGACCGCAGGGCTTGCCGGACCGCTTCAGGCGCTTCTTCAGCGTCGCCTGGTGGTCACGCAGAAGTTTACGAATGAACAAATCGAGGCGTACCTCAGTCGGGCGTTGGGCAGTCCGGAAGCGGGCAAGCAGCGAATGGCTCGGTTTCAGAAGGTGCATGACCTGGCCGGACTGGCCACTACACCGCGGATGCTCGCATTCTTGGTGGCACTCACAGAAGAACAGATCGAGGCAGCGGCGAAAAAAGGAAACGAGATCACGCCGACCGAGCTGTATCGGATTGTGATCGTCGACCACTGGCTGGCGCAGCAGGAACAACGTCTCAATCCGTCGAGAAGTGCTCCGGGGCCGACGCGGGATGCGCTGCTCGAATCGGTGAAGCGACTCGCGCTGCATCTTTGGCGTTCCACGGCCAAGTCGATTGAGGCAACGGATCTTGATGACAGCACGGGCGAACAGCTCCGTCGGCTGTGCGATGATGACAGCGACGTGGCCAGGCATATGCTCCAGAGCCGCACCCTGCTGGTTCACGGGGAAGTCGGGCGGCTGACGTTCATTCACCAGACGGTGATGGAGTGGCTGGTCGGGCAAGCGCTGGCAGAACGAATCAAGACACCTAGCGCAGATGGGGACCTAGACACCGGACGGCTCAGCGACTTCTTGATAGACGTGCTACGCGATCTGCTGGGCGACGATGGGCTTGCAGGGTGGGCCAATCGAGTACTTTCTGGTACCCTCGGCAATCGCTTGGCGGAAAATGCCCGCCTCGCCCTGGCGCGCATGGGACGTCAGGCCGAACGAAAAAAAGCCGACCTGCGCGGTCAAACCTTCCGTGGCCAGTCACTACAAGGTCAAGACCTGCGGGGAGCGCTGCTCGATGATGCCGACCTGCATGAGGCGGATTTGGTGGGTCGCGATCTCACGGGCGCATCGCTACAGAGGGCTAACCTGTCTCGTGCGGATCTGCTTGGCGCGAACCTCACCAACGCGAGCGGGGAAGGGCTGGCGGTTGCGCTTGTTTGTGCCACCTGCGGTGCCGTGGGCGGGCTTTTACGATGTGGTGTTCTACGACGAGCACGGCGAAATCGTGGCGGAAGCGTCGAGGGTGCCAGTCGCGCCGCAGAAACTCGCACCAATTGGAAGCGGCGACCATCAGCGAGAGCTGAACGCCCAGCCGACGCCACCCAGGTGCGCGCCGTCGGCCTGCACCGCAGCTAAAGCAAACCAGCCGACCCACCGAGACGCTACGACAGCAGGGCACGACGGAGACAACACAGGCAACCATCCACCATCAGGAATGTGCATTTTGTAACGATTTACACATCTGCTCAGTGTCGGCAAGTCGGTCTAAAACTCCGATAGATGAGACACACTTACGCGCGGAGCGGGCGGGCGTGCCATCGCCTAACCTAGCCGAACCGCCGGAAGTCCCCCACCGAGCGTCAAGCCAAAGCGCGCGCGCGAAGTGGTCGCCCCATCGGCGATCCGCCTTGCTGCGAATGGTCCGACGGCGCACGGACGAAGAACGAGCCGGACAGCCAACGGCAGCGCCAGACCATCGCCCAGCTCAAGATCATGAAGCAGCAGACCGCAACCCAAGCGCCAGAGCATCCCGCGAGCCGCCAAAAAGGCCGGACGGATGAGGCCCAACAAACATCCAAGAGGAGCTGGCCCGGCCTGCGCACAGCCCGCCAGAGCGCGAACTGGATGTCGATCGACATCACGAGCTAGGCAGGACTGAGTATGATCGGATTGAGCCGTGCTGCCGTACCCAGCGCACACGACAGGTCGAACCACGCCCCTTGACCTCAGCCCCCCTCACCTTACTATAGTCCTGAGCAATTTGATCATGGATGGAAGCATGCACAGTAAAACGCCACGCGATGATCTCAGAAACAGTTTGAATGATAGCGATGAACAGCGATTGCCTCTCACTGAGACCCCTCACGAGAGCGCCGAGCGTTTTCAATCATCTTCCCGTGACCACAATGATGGTATCAATGCAGACAATGAAAAGAGTGATCGAATTTCATCGACTAATAGATTGACAGATGTAAGCAATACTAACTCAATCACAAAATCGCCAAGAATGAAGGGACTTTCTGATTACAATATAAAATCAATCATTGGAAGTGATGATTTATTATATAAGCAGATTGCGTTTATCAGAAAACAAAACACTGACCTCTTCAATGGTACTGATTTTCTCAAGAAATCACTCCTTGTCAGTGAAAGTTCTTGGGCTAAGCAGGCTGCATCTATCAGAAAACAAAGCATTGATCTCTTCAATGGTACTGATTTTCTTAAGAAATCACTCCTTGTCAGTGAAAGTTTTTGGGTTAAGCAGGCTGCATCTATCAGAAAACAAAACACTGATCTCTTCAGCGGTACTGACTTTCTCAAGAAATCACTTCTTGTCAGTGAAAGTTTTTGGGCTAAGCAGGCTGCATCTATCAGAAAACAAAACACTGATCTCTTCAGTAATACTGATTTTCTCAAGAAATCACTCCTTGTCAGTGAAAGTTCTTGGGCTAAGCAGGCTGCATCTATCAGAAAACAAAACACTGATCTCTTCAGTGGTACTGATTTTCTCAAGAAATCACTCCTCGGGAGTGACAGCTTTTTAACTAAGCAAGTTGCGACTATCATAAACGATCATAGAACGGCGTCACTTGCTCGAAATCTTATGGGGGCGGCTGCCCTAATTGGACAGCTTAGCAATCCACTAGATTTCCCAGTTGAGCTTAGCTCGGATACTGAGCTTAGCGACTCCGTTGAGCCCTTGGGTATTGATCACTCAAATGGGGTGA
>CALLYL010000705.1 GCA_937859535.1 uncultured Myxococcales bacterium | reverse complement strand
CCCAAGGGAGACATGGCGACCGAGGCACGTTCGAGTACTACCTGCAGCAGATCACCAGCGGCATGTTCCCGTGGTCGGGCGTGGTTGCCGCCGCCGCCGTGTGGCTGGGACGATGGCTCAAGGGCAGTGATGAGCAGGGTGCGGCCCGTCGTCAGCTTGTGCTGCTGTGCTTGGCTTGGTTTGTCATCGACTTTGGCATCGTGACGCTGGTAAACACCAAGTTCCACCACTACATCCTGCCCGCGCTACCGGCGCTCGCGATCTTGGCTGGGCTGCTTCTGGACGATCTGTGTACGCCGGTGTCACTGCTCCTGCGTAGGCAGCAGCGGGCGCTGATGATGCTCGTGGCGGTGCCGGTGACCTATTTGGCGGGCCGCGATCTGGCCAACTACCCGGCGCGTATCGGCTGGCTCTTTAATTACGACTACGTCAATGTTCCCAACGTCGGGCGTCCCTGGCCTGCCAGCGGGCTGTATGGGGAGCGCTACGAGTTCGGCCACCAGGTGTTTTTCTACACGCTGCTGGCCACCGCGACGGTTCTGCTTCTGTCCCTGCTTCCTTCCGGAGAATGTGAGGAATCGAAGCCTGAGTCGTCACCCAGCCTGGCCGATCGCCTGGCTTCGTGGCCCGCACTGCTGGGGCTTTTGGTGGTGGTCTGTGGGCTGTTCGCAGTGGGCAATGGGTTCGCTCCATCACCGGAGCAGGTCGTTGCCTACTCCACCTCAAAGCTCCCGCCGGCGACGCTGCTGCCAGCCCGATTACAGCTAGCCTACCTGTTGCCCGCTGCACTGTGCGGTCTATGGCTGATCGGCCTGCTCACGGTGCTTGCAGCCAAGTGGCGGCTGACGATCGGCGCGGCCCGGCGTGGCGCTCTGGGCGTCGTACTCGTCGCTTTGTGCGGGGTGGTCTGGAACTGCTGGGTTCTCGACCGCTTCATGGTGGACATCTCGCCGCACTGGAGCCAAAAGCACGTCTTTGCGACCTACTACCGTCTACGCAAAGGCCCCGAGGAGCCAGTCATTGCCTGGATGATGTACTGGCGTGGCGAGAACTTCTATACCTGCAATCAGATCTATGACCATCGGGTAGAGCCCGGGGAAAAGACGGTCTTCCTCGGGGATCGCAACACCGAAAAGCTTCAGGAGTATCTGAAAGCTCATCCGGGTCGGCGGATGTTCTTCCTGATTGAGCGTCATCGACTGGAGACGCTGCGCAGCCTGCTCCCCGAAGCGGCGCGCTCCACGCTCGAGGTTGTCGACGACAGCAATAACAAGGTTTATTTGGCGCGGGCGCAGCTCTAGTGGAGGGCTGGCCGTGCGTGTCACGGGTAGTTGGACCTAGATGAAAGACCACAAGGAGACGATCATGAAGAACACGCTTAGCTTCCTGATGATAGCGATGCTGGCTGCGTGCCAGGGACCAGCTGGCGACAAGGGTGAAGCCGGCCTGATGGGTGACAAGGGCGACAAGGGCGACAAGGGCGATAACAGCACGGGGGGAACTGCCGCGCTGGCTGCCTTGACGCCATCCACGATGTTTCCGGGTCGGACGGCGATGATGCAGCTCTCTGGTGTGGCGACGCACTTCCAGGGCACGAGCGTCATCACTTTCGATGATCCTGCGATCAAGGTCACCCGCGTTGACGTTGGTGGGAATTCGAACCTACGGCTGACCGTCGAAGTGGGGCTTAATGCCAAGATGGGCCCGCATGACCTGTCGATCTCCTCGCCCCCTACTGGCGGAGAGTCCGGGGCCGAGGATCTCAAGCTAAAAGGTGGTCTGACCGTGATGCCGTCGCTCGCCATTGAGCCGGCTTCTGGTGGTACCAGTGGTCCGATGGTGTCGCAGGGGGGACTGGTCGATGTGGCGGTTCGCAACCTCGACTACCGTGACAATCCATTTTGGAGCCTGTCCCGCTTTGCGGGCCCGATCTCGACGATCGGTACCGTCACGGCAACGACGGTGCGGATGTCGGGCACTGCGATCGTCGACGTTCTGGCTCCGACTGGTGCCTTGCCGGTTGGTGGGTCGACGGTGGGACCGTTTGGCCAGAACATCTACTACGTCAGTGATGCAGCAGACATGGCCGCTCCACAGGTGAAAGCACGTGCTGCCACAGCCCTTACGCTTGGAATGGCCAAGGCTGGCGAGACCATCAGCGAGAAGCGTGCCACCAACCTCTATAAGTTCACCACCGCGATGGATAGCCAGGTGGTTCATATGCAGTTTGGTACCCTCGGTGCTGGCTGGGCAGGCGGCCTTCGTCCGATCGGTTACACCGCCCCGGCCAGCGGCAAGTTCAGCGAGGGACAGGCGTTCGACTCGTGGGGAGCGGGCGCGGTTCCAATGACGAGGAACGTCCTTCAGATTGTTGCCAAAAAGGGTGATGGTTACGCTGCCGTACTGGCCAGTGATCAGTCTGGCTCGATGGGACACAGCTATTCGATCACCGCCAAGGCCGGGGCTGCTACCACACTCAGCAGCTTGAAGGAGCCGATGGGGGGGGACTCGACCTCCATGCCGCTGGCGTCCGTTGCCGAACTTGACAAGGCCTACTACGGTCTCGATGGCGCGATCGATATGGCCTACGAGGACGACTTCATCAAGTTCAAGGCGAAGACCGCCGGTAAGGTCTATGTCCAGGTTAGCGCTGTAGCCGGGCCAAACATCGGCGTCGGTCTACGCGACGCGACCTGCGGCATGGTGGTGATGTCCACGCAGTACAGCCGGGGCGGCACCATGGGCATCGAGATTGATGCCAAGGCGGGGGATACCTACTGCCTTCGCATCAGCGGCGACACCGCCAGCACTCCCTACGGCTTGATCATCAGCCCCGCGCTGTAGTCCTCACTGGCGCGCCGAGGAGTCTCGACCGGCGCGCCTCCTTCTGTACGCTTCCTACCAGCCTGCCTCTTGCCAAAACTTAGCGTGGCGTCTCGTCCGTTTGTTGTCGCAGAACTGCCTGCTCGGCAAGGGTCGATTGCAGGGAGCGATAGGTCTGCTGAAACAGCGAGCGGCCTGGCTCGATCACGAGCGCCTGCTGATACGCCTTGCGGGCACCCTCGAGGTCGCCGTTGGCTTCGAGGACGATGCCCAGATTATAGTGCAGTGCGGCGTTGCCTGGGTCTTTGGCGATTCCGTCGACAAATGCTTGCTGAGCGAGATCCCAGGCATTGGATTTGGCGAACTGCAATCCTCGCTTGTTGTCGGATTGGCTGTTGTTGGCAAACTCGATCGTCTTGGTGTAGCGAGTCGGCACGATGCGGGCGACGAACGGCCCGGGAATCGATTCGGCGAAGCTCGACAGAAGCGCTTCTGGCGGCGGCAGTTGCTGGAAAATGAGCTGCCTGCCATCGGCGTGGATCACCGAATGGTAAGAGAGCGGAGGTTGCGGGCCGTGGTAGGCCTTGACGCGGCTGGCCAGGCTGATGGGCTGAAGCAGCACCACGCGACCATCCGACACTCGCACAAGCTGTACCTTCATCTGCAACTCGGCGGTGCGGTTGATAAAGTGGAACGGGCGCTTTTCGATGATCACCGCAGGAGCGGGGGCTGCAACTACGGGTGCTGGTACGGGTTGGGCCACGGGTGGCGTGACCACTACAGGAGCTGTAGCCCGGCCATTGCGCCGTGGCGGAGGAAGCACCACGGTGGGCGGTTCAGGCGCTGCCACGATCACTGGGGCTGCTACAGGGATCGAGACATCCACAAGATCGATGCCGCGTGCGTCCTGGATGCGCAGTGAATCCACCGAGCTGATAATCAGCGCATCAACGCCCAGTGCCTGTCCGATGCGAGCGAGACTCGGTCCTTCGAACAGCGCATCGGGCGACAGCGCGACCTCCGACGCCAACTGGACAAGGTCCGCTCGCTCCACGACAGCGAAATAGCCGTTGTCGTTCAGTCGCGCAACGATCTGGCCGGTCACTTGGTTGCTGAATTCCCGAGGTACGTCCGCAGTGGCCGGGAACCC
>CALLYL010000704.1 GCA_937859535.1 uncultured Myxococcales bacterium | reverse complement strand
TACTACCTGCACTTGACCATCGCCTATCATCGAATCAGTCGCGACTGGGCTGGCCACGGGGGGGAGATCGAACGCAGCAGCGTTCGCTGCCAGCTCCACCGACTGTCTCTGCCACCCACGCTGATGTGTCTGGCCCGAGGGCCTTCTCTTGCACGGGCACCCGGAAAAGCCTGGCCCTGCTCCTCTGCGAAGCGCCACCCCAAGCGGTGACTTGCGGAATCTTGCTCATGTCCCATTCGACCTCTACATCCGCTATTGGTAGCGACGATCGGGGCGACGAACCGATCGAGAATCGGCTACATCGAGTAACATCGCGTGATGTTGCGCGGTCAAAGGACGGAGTTCTCTGGAGTGCAATCCATCTGGCGCGGCTGGCGCTTCGGCATCTGTTGGGTCGCCATGGCCAGCCTTCTCTCTTCATCGAACTGTAACTCCATTTGGGAGCCATTCCTGGTTAACCGCTGTCCGAACGGCGATGCGTGCGGTTTGGACATGGTGGGCAGCGGCTCCTCGGACCTGCCAAGCCGTGGTGCCTCAGATTCTGCAGGGATGCCGCCCGCCCTCTTCGGCCCGGCCACTAACTTCCCCGTCGAATCTGGTCCCAATTCGGTGGCAGTCGGCGACTTCAACAGAGACATGAAGCTCGACCTCGCCGTAGCAAACGTGAATAGCGACAACGTCAGCGTGCTGCTTGGCAATGGTCTGGGGGGATTTGGCGCAGCGGTCAATTTTCCTGTCGGATCGAGCCCCAATTCGGTGGTGGTGGGCGATTTTAACGGCGACCTGAAACTTGACCTTGTCTCTGCCAACACTCGCAGCAACAACGTCAGCGTACTGCTCGGCAATGGCCTGGGCGGATTCGCCGCCGCCTCTAACTTCCCCGTCGGCTCGCTGCCCTCTTCGGTGGCAGTCGGCGATTTCAACAGCGACCTGAAGCCCGACCTCGCCATCGCAAACTTTCAGAGCAACAACGTGAGCGTGCTGCTGGGCAATGGCACCGGCGGCTTCGGCACCGCTACCAACTTCCCCGTTATCGGGCTTCTCTGGCAGGTGGCGGTGGGCGACTTCAATCGCGACCTGAAGCCCGATCTTACCGTCGCAAACGGCAATAGCGGCAACGTGAGCGTGCTGCTGGGCAATGGCACCGGCGGCTTCGGCACCGCCACCAACTTCCCCGTCGGCACGTACGCCGATTCGGTGGCGGTGGGCGATTTCAACGGCGACCTGAAGCCCGACCTGGCTGTCGCAAACCGTTTTAATGTCGACGTGCTGCTGGGCAATGGCGCTGGTAGCTTCGACGTCGCCACCAACTTCCCCGTCGGCGATGAAAACCGATGGGTGGCGGTGGGTGACTTCGACGGCGATCTGAAGCCCGACCTCGCAGTCGCAGTCGCAAGCTCAAGAGCTTCTTCGCAGAATAGCATTGGCGTGCTGCTGGGTAATGGTGCTGGCGGCTTCGGTGCCGCCACCTATTTCCCTGTTGGTACGTCTCCCTTTTCAGTGGCGGTGGGAGACTTCAACGGTGACCTGAATCCCGATGTCGCGGTCGCGAACGGCAATAGCGGCAACGTGAGCGTGCTGCTGAACCAGTCTCCATAACGCCCCTTTCTCTCGCTACTGCTTTCCTTTCGACCGTCGATTCGCGCTTCCTCATTCGATACTGCGGAACGTGGCGGAATCCTGGGGCGCTTGGGGCCGCAACTCCGGTTGGGTTCTGTCCCTGGGCTATTGCTGCTCCACTGAGGAGACGAGGAGACGATACGACGCCGATCGTCGGCGTTTCCCTCTGCTACTACAGGTTCTGCCCAAGCCAACGAACTGATCACGAACCCTGACATTTGGTGGGTCACGATGTTGCACACCTAGGCAAGCCGACAACGCCGTGTTGCGCAGAATCACCACACCCCGGATCTTTGGGTCCACCCCCTAACGCCTGGAGTCGATGAATCCGAGCGCAATCGATCCACTCTGGCGGAATCTGGGCCGGTGGTTTGTCTGCTTTACATGCTCCACGCGCCAGACCTTGCTGTCGCGCCGCCAGCAAGTCCCGTGCGATCCCCAGCCGCTCCCGCTCAGAGCGAAACCAGTCACCGAGCAGAGGCTTCGGTTCCCAGAATCCCAGCCCACGCAGCGCTTTCAGCCAATTGTGCGGAACCACCTTCCTTCTGCCTGGCTCAGGCAGCTCCAGCAGACAGATTTCCATCATGCTGATCCGCAGACGAACTGCCAGTCCGCTGACGGCTGCGTGCTGAGCGGTTACCGTGTGCCTACTCTACAGTCGCGTTCTCCCGAGTGAGCGACAGCGGAGACACACCGTACGCTGGTTCACCGTGGCGGATATGGATTCCTATCACCGATGGATGACGGACCGGACGGAGGCCTGCAAGACATGTGTGCGTCCCGATTCCCTGGATAGTCGTCACTTGTAAGAAGCCATGCGCTCAAATCCCTAACTGAACCCAAGTGTTCACGTATGGGCTTTCTATGAACACGCTGGCTAGAACACCATCTCCGTCGAATCGACATCGTTTGTTGGCATCGTCGGTTCGGATGGCACCGGGTGTATCCCTTAACGCTCACTCAGGAGTAGACGGCGGGGTGAATCCCCTCCTGTTGGTCTGATTTCCGACGGCAGCTCAGAAAAGCTATCGAACAGATTGACATCCAAACATGGCTGCGTGATCGTCCTTCCGTTTTTCACGCCTTTTCCCCCAATCCGTTCCGTTTTCGTTTCTCGACGGGACAAGGGCTAGCTTCACGTCTCTGTGGATAATGCCTTTGGTGTGGGCTGTCGCTAGGACATCGGTGATTTGGAGCGCGAGGAAGGCAACCTCGGACGGATTCATGGGCCCGCCGAGGTGTTCGATGCGGTGACCCAACGACTCGCCTTTCAGGTATTCCATCACAATGTAGGGAATGCCGTCGGGGAGTTGGCCGTGGTCGGTAATCTGCACCACGTCCGGATGATCAACAATGTTGCTAGCACGGGCCTCATTCGCGAAACGCATCGCGAACTCTTCGTTGCGAGCGACCTCGGGGTGCAGCACCTTGATCGCAACATGGCGGCCCAAGGTCTGGTGCAGCGCCTCGTACACCGCGCCCATCCCCCCCTGCCCCAGCTTGCGGATGATTCGGTACGGCCCAATCACCGCATTTTCTTCGAGCGTCGACATCTTAGTCTCTCAATTTCTCGCGAGGATGTATCTAGGCAGCCACGCCCAATCCATGGCGCTTACTACCTATTTTCCCATCGAGCGAATTGAGTGGTCAATGTGCGCAATTTCCCTCACGTCCCCGGCACGTCCCAGCGGTCCGTGCGCAGCGGCGAGAGGGGGCACCTCGCAACGACTACAGGTGATACAGCATCAAATAGACCAGCACACCGGTCACGGACACGTACAGCCACACCGGCCATGCGTAGCGCACGAGCTTGCGGTGGTCATCGATGCGGCCTCGGGTCGCCAGCCACGCCGCACGGAGAGCCAAGGGTGGAGTCGCGGCCGCCAGCGTCATATGGGAAAACAGCATCCCGAAGTACACGATCCGCAGCGGACCCTCACCGGGGTAGCGATGCGCACCAGTCAGATAGAAGCGGGTGAGGTAGCAGATCACGAACACTGCGGACACCACCAAAGCAGACATCATGCATTTCTTGTGGGCGGCGGGCTTGTGGGCTTTGGCAAAACCGTAACCGGCCAGCAGGAACACGGCGCTCAGGCTGTTAAGTCCTGCGTTGACGGCGGCAAGGGTCTCACCGAGGGTCTGGGAGTCGCTCATACACATCCTTTGGCGAAGGCGTTTTTTGCTTCAGCGGCGCGAAGTGTTGATCAGAGCCTGGTGGATCCACAAGGGGTCCGCGTAATATCTCCGACATGCGATCCCGAGGACGACAGTGTCATCTGGGCCTAGTAAGCGGCCAAGCGGCGGTCTGCCGTTTACCCGAGGCCACCTTCCGAGTATCCTTCGGAGCAGTCGGGCATGTGCGCTTGTCGCCGGTCAGCCCGTGTGAGCATAGTTAAAAATGGAAGCTTCGGACCTCAAGCTGGTCGGTCTCCTCGGGGCCAACCTTCGATATCTCGATGAGCAATATGAGCTACAGCAAAAATCCCCGTCGGCTGTCGAGCCGAGCTTTGCGGCTCTGTTAGACAGCGGCGACGCCACGTTCACCAGCACAGCCACGGCCAGCAGCGCCGGGCCCAATCCCCCGGCAGCGGCGATGGATCACGGCGAGACCCTGCCCTATCGGGTCCAGAGTTTGGTCGCGGCTTATCGTCGCTACGGACATCTAGCGGCGCGGCTCGATCCACTGGGTTTGGTCGAACCGGAAGGCAGCCCCGAGCTGGCACCTTCTTTTCACAACCTGAGCGATGCCGACTTGGCCAAGCCGGTGAGCGGAATCGGGGTGGCGGGACTGCCGCAGGGATCGACGGTGGGCGCGATCATTTCGCACCTGCGTACCGTCTATAGCGGCAGCGTGGGGGCCGAGGTCATGCACATTGATGACTCGGTCCGCCGGCAGTTTGTGCTCGATCGGCTGGAGGGTCGAGCGAACCGCTTTGCCAGCAGCCGCGACGAGCAAGTTCACATCCTGCGCCGGTTGGTCGATGCCGAGAGCCTGGAGCAGTTTCTCCACACCAAGTACGTCGGGGCGAAGCGTTTCTCTCTGGAAGGCGGGCAGACGCTGATTCCGCTGCTCGACTACTTGTTCCAGTTTGCGGGTGAGCGCGGTGTATCGCAGGTCGTCATCGGCATGGCGCACCGAGGCCGACTCAACGTGCTGTCGAACCTGCTCGGGAAGACCCCACGGCAACTATTCGCCGAGTTCGAGGACATTCAGGCCGAAACGGTGATGGGATCGGGCGACGTCAAGTACCACATGGGTTACTCGACGGACGTAACGATTCGCAACGGGCAGAGCCTGCACCTGTCGCTGGCCTTTAACCCAAGCCACCTCGAAGCGGTCAACCCGGTCGTCGTTGGCAGAGTCCGCGCCAAGCAGCAGCGCATCGCCGATGACAAGCGAACCAGCGCACTCGGCGTGTTGGTCCATGGCGACGCGGCATTTGCGGGCCAGGGCCTGGTCACCGAGACGCTCAGCCTGTCGGGACTGCCCGCGTATGAAACCGGCGGCACGTTCCACGTCATCGTCAACAACCAGATCGGCTTTACCACCGACCCGGACGACTCACGCTTCACCCGCTACTGCACCGACGTGGCGAAGCTGCTCCAGACGCCGATCCTGCACGTCAACGGTCATGATCCCGAAGCGGTGATTCACGCCGTCGAGCTGTTGCTCGATTATCAGCGTGAGTTTGGCTGTGACGTCGTGCTGGATATGGTCTGCTACCGTCGCTACGGCCACAATGAATCGGACGAACCGGGCTTTACCCAGCCGCTGATGTATCAGCGCATCGAAAAGCTGTCGTCGGTACGGTCGCTGTATGCGCAGAGCCTGAGCGAGCGCGGCGTGCTACCGATTGCCGAGGCCGATGCGATGGTCCAGCGCAAGCAAGCCGAGCTGGAGCTAGAGCTGGCCGCAGCCAAATCTGCCGTCGAGCGCCCAACCGTAAACGCGGGGGACGGTCTGTGGCGAGGCTATCGCGGCGGTGCGGATAGTTCCGTTGAAGATGCCGATACCCGAGTCTCGGTGGCCGATCTGGCCCGGATCGCCGATCGACTGTCGACGGTACCGAAAGAGTTCGCACCCCATCCCAAGATCGAGCGACTGCTCCAACTACGCGCGGCGATGGGACGGGGCGAACAAGGGCTCGACTGGGGCATGGCCGAGCAGCTTGCGTTTGGCTCGCTGCTCCTCGAAGGGGTGCTGGTGCGACTGACCGGTCAGGACTCCCGACGCGGCACGTTTAGCCAGCGGCACGCAGTGCTGACCAGCTACCGGACCGGCGAGCGCTATACCCCGCTGTGCAATCTCACCGAGGATCCGACGAAGCAAGGCGTGTTTCAGGTGTTCGATAGCCTGCTGTCCGAAGCAGCGGTGCTGGGCTTTGAGTACGGCTTCAGCCTCGACTATCCCGACGCGCTGGTGCTGTGGGAGGCGCAGTTCGGCGACTTCGTGAACGGCGCGCAGGTCATCCTCGACCAGTTCATCAGCTCTGCCGAGGACAAGTGGCGGCGACTATCAGGTCTGACGATGCTGCTGCCGCACGGCTACGAAGGCCAAGGGCCCGAACACTCAAGCGCCCGTTTCGAGCGGTTCTTGCAGCTTTGCGCCGAAGACAACCTGCAGGTCGTGTATCCGACCTCGCCTGCTCAGTATTTCCATCTTCTGCGACGCCAAGTGAAGCGTCCGTGGCGCAAACCGCTGGTGGTGATGTCACCAAAGAGTCTGCTTCGACACCCGGCGGCAGCCTCACCGATCAGCGAGCTGTCCGAAGGCCGGTTCCAGTGCGTCATCGGGGACAACAAGGTCACCTCGAGTGACGTCCGACGGGTGATGCTGTGTACCGGCAAGATCTATTACGATCTGGTCGAAGAGCGGAAGCGTCGTGGTGACTCGCAGACGGCGCTGTGTCGAATCGAGCAGCTCTATCCGTTCCGGGCAGCCGAACTGGCGGCGCTGCTCTCACAGTTTCCATCGGCCCGAGAGTATGTGTGGGTCCAAGAAGAGCCCGCCAACATGGGGGCGCAGTCGTTCGTCGCCCCGCGACTGGCAGCACTGCTCCCTGGTGGTGTCCGGCTGCGCTTCGCCAGTCGAGTCGAAAGCGCCAGTCCAGCGACGGGTTCATACAAAGCCCACGTCCTGGAACACAAGAAGCTGATGGAAGAGGCGTTTGCGACGCCCATCCCGTAGTATGCGACGGTGCCCTACCCGGTGCCGACTGAGGAAAAAGCGACATGTCGATTGAACTCATCATTCCGCCCCTCGGGGAATCTATCTCGGAAGCCGTGGTCGCCAAGTGGCTCAAGCCCGTTGGCGCAAAGGTCAACGTCGACGATCCGGTGGCCGAGCTGGAAACCGACAAAGTGACTGTGACCCTGCCCGCGCCGAGTGCTGGCGTTCTCGTCGAACAGCTTGTGCAGGTGGGCGCATCGGTTCGGGTCGGGGCCTCGATCGGACGCATCGATCCAAGTGCCCAGCCCAGTGCCCAGCCCACAGCGACGAAAGCAGCACCCGCCCCAAGCGAAGCTCAGGCGGCCCCGCCAGCACCCGTGGCGACGCCCTCGCCGCCCGCAGCAACACCGGCACCTGCGATGGCGAGTACCACCGTGCGCCCTGCGCTCAGCCCGAACACCCGCAAGCTGCTTCGCGAGCAAGGACTTGACCCAAGCACTGTTGCAGTGGCTCAGCCCACTGCAACCGCTCGGACCAACGCGGCAAAAGCGCCGGTGGTTAGCACTTCCACTTTTGCCGAGGAAGTGGTGCCGCTGTCGCCACTGCGCAAACGGATTGCCGAGCGACTCGTCGAAGCCCAGCACACCGCCGCGATCCTGACGACCTTTAACGAGGTCGACATGAGCTACATCATGGCGCTGCGCAGCAAGTTCCAAGACGAGTTTGTCAAGAAGCACGGCATCAAGCTCGGCTTCATGTCGTTCTTCGTTCGCGCTTGCGCCGAGGCGCTCCGAGAGTTCCCCGGCCTCAACGCCGAAATGCGCGGCGATGCCATCGCTTACAAGAAGCACTACGACTTTGGAATCGCCGTCGGGAGCGGCAAAGGACTGGTCGTCCCGGTGCTGCGTGGCGTCGACAAACTCAGCCTGGCCGAGGTCGAAAAGGGCATCGCCGAGCTGGCGCAAAAGGCCAAGGACAACAAGCTCCAGCTATCCGATCTGGCGGGCGGAACCTTCAGCATCTCAAACGGTGGTGTGTATGGATCGATGATGAGCACGCCGCTGCTCAACATGCCGCAGACCGGAATCCTGGGCATGCACAACATCATCCGTCGCCCGATCGCCGTGGGTGACAACATCGAGATTCGCCCGATGATGTACATCGCGCTGTCCTACGACCACCGAGTGGTCGATGGCCGCGAGGCGGTGTCGTTCCTGGTTCGCGTCAAAGACCGCCTGGAGTCCCCCGAAAAACTCCTCCTCGGACTATAGCGACCGCGCCGCCCCACGCAGCCCCCACGCACCGCATCCCACGGTGCAGTCTTCATTCCTACAATATGATACATATGAAAAGACTCTTATTCGCTCCAGCGAAGAGTGAATTCATCGGTCATCGTCGAGACGTAAGATTCTGGTAGGTCGACGTCAACTCCGATGGTCAGCCCGAGCTGCTGGTAGCGGGCGGCAGCACTCAGCTAGTCGAGGTATGGCAAAAGAGTGGCGCAAAATCGTTTACGCGGCTTTCGCAGAAGTCCGTTCCGGGTTTTGCATCGTCGGTGGTCGCGGTGGATCTGAACCGGGATGGCAAGCTGGATGTGGTGGTCGCGCTCTCAGACCAAACCAACCTTGCAGTGCTGGCTGGACAAGGCGGAGGAGGGTTCGGAACTGCGGTCACGATCCCAAGTGGCACCACTCCGCGCTGGCTGGACGCAATCGACACCAACTGTGATGGGATGTCCGACATCGTCGCGAGCAGTGCCACCGAGAACAAGCTAGCACTCCTCTTCGGAACGCAGAGTGGAACGCTCGCGGCACCACGAATCATTGATCTCAGCGCGCATCAAAATGGAGTCGTTCCATCGCTCGCCGTGGCCGATGTCAACTTCGACGGACTGGCCGATCTGGTGGTGGGGAGTACCCAAAGTCCGGCCTATCTGCTCATCTCCAACGTCTCTCCTTAGTCATCACGGAAGGTTCTCGCGCCATCCTTGTCCAGTCCATGTCAGAATCGGTGACTCTGCTGACAAAGGAACTGTTGCTGATGACCCCTGCTCGCCTCTGTCGATCGACGCTGCTGTTGGCTCTGGTAGGACTCTGTTCTCCGGCCATGGCGACCCCGGACCATAGTGCTCCTGTAACTCCCTCTGTACCGCTCCAGCGCAAGAATCCGTTCGCAGAGTTGCCTGCCCAGGCACAGCACATGCTAAACGCCTGGCAAGCCCCAGGAATGGCGATTGCTGTGGTCCAAGACCACCAGGTCGTGTTCCTCAGTGGTTTTGGCCAGCGACGAAAAGGTAACCCGGCGGCAGTAGATTCCCATACTCGCTTTGCGATCGCATCGCTGACCAAAACATTTACGGCAGCCGTGGTGGGAATGCTCGCAGAGGAAGGAAAGCTGCGGCTAGATGCACCGATCAAAGAGTCGCTAAGCGGCTTCACGCTCCAAGATCCGGTGGCGACCGAGCAGCTTTCTCTGCGTGACATTCTTTCACATCGCAGTGGAATTGATGAGTCAGCAGATCTGCTTTGGTCGGGGACTGGATACGATCGCAATGAGGTACTTCGCAGACTCCGCGAAGTCCCCCAAGCCGCGCCGCTTCGCAGTCAGTTTAGCTACAGCAACGTCATGTATGTCTTGGCCGGAGAGCGGGCCGCTAGTGCATCGGGACAGTCTTTTGAATCGCTGATCAGGAGTCGAATCCTAGAACCGGTCCAAATGACCGAATCTGGCTTTGGGATTCCGACCGCTCCCGATGGGAACATTGCCAGTCCCCACACCCAGCGAAATGCCGTCATCACTCCGATTGCGCCACGCATCCTGGACAACATCGCGCCAGCGGCTGGCCTGTATGCAAGCGCCACGGACCTTTCCCGCTGGCTGCAAGTCTGGCTCCAGAGAGGCCGCATCGAAGAAAAACAGGTACTGAATACTACTCTTATTGATGCCATGATGACCCCACAGACCTTGGTGGGACTACGACCTTGGGCCAAAGCGCTGTATCCACAGAGTCACTTTTTGGCGCATGGCTTTGGCTGGATGCTGCAAGATTATCGCGGACAGATGGTGGTCTGGAACACCGGAGGGATCGACGGATTTTCATGCACGCTGGCGCTACTTCCGGAAGAGAAATTTGGAGTGGCAGTGCTCACCAACGTGCCGTGGACCGGATTACCGGAAGCGATGGCCTTTCACCTGATCGACTCGTGGCTTGGCAGCACAGGGAAAGACTGGAGCGGCATTCGTCTCAA
>CALLYL010000703.1 GCA_937859535.1 uncultured Myxococcales bacterium | reverse complement strand
TAAGGCCGCTGCCGCTTCAGCGCAAAGCGGCGCTGATTACTGACTTTGCCGCTCGCGCCCTGCCCCGCTTTGACTCTGGCGAACTGCGCCCCATCGTCGACCGCATCCTACTGCTGAGCCAAGCCCCCGAAGCCCACCGTGCGCTCGATGGTCATCACATCGGCAAGATTGTAATGACGGTGTAGTTAGCCCCAGCTGCGTAGCTAGAAAATAAAAAAGCCAACTAGTTTCCTAGTTGGCTTTTGTTTTGTGGGCGTTGCTGGGTTTGAACCAGTGGCTTCAACCGTGTGAGGATTGCACTCTACCGCTGAGTTAAACGCCCGAAATCGTTCGCCGAAACGAACGGCTGTCCCCAGACACTAGTGCGGGGACTTGCTGGCTGCAAAGAAAATCTGCGAGCCGAAAACGACTAACAGCTCTTCTCGACAGCGCCGCTGCGGAGGCAACGGGTGCAGACGCGAATGCGACGGCTCACACCACCCACCTTCGCGTGGACACGCTGAAGGTTCGGGCGCTGCACCATCTTGGTCTTGATGTTCGAGTGACTGACCTTGTTGCCGACGAGGCGGCCCTTGTCACAAAGATCGCAACGATTTGCCATGGCGGAATAACTATCACGGCCAAGTTCGCCGAATCAAAAGAAAAATCGCGGGGTGTTGGAGCGAACCACCGCAAGCCGGCCGGTACTCGACAGACGGATGACGATCGAGCCGAGCTGATCAGTGCGCAGGATGTGGCTGTGGGCCTGCTGGTAACGTTCGACGACGGACGGATGTGGGAAGCCAAAGCGGTTGTGTCGACCGACCGAGCAAATGACCAGCTTGGGTGCCACGGCGGCGACAAACGGCTCGGTGGAGCTGGTCCGACTACAGTGGTGCGGCGCTTTGAGTACGTCCGATCGCAGCTCAGAACCGCTCGCCAGCAGCAACGCTTCGCCGGTTCGCTCGATGTCTCCGGTCAAAAGCAGCGATCGTCCAGCGTAGCGTAGCCGTAGTACCACCGAGCCATCGTTCAGACTGAGCGTGCGATCCGGCAGCGGACTGAGGAGATCGATCGCGACGTCGCCCGCTTGCAGCGAATGAGGGGACATGACACGGGTATGGCGAGAGGCGGCGACTTCTCTGAGCTGCGAAAAGCTCGCTTCGGCGGATTGGCGTTCGCGGCGTTGCTGCGCGGTGATGCCATCGCGGCTGGGACCGGGTAACGGTGGCAGCCATAGCTCCTTCACCGCAAACTCTTGGAGGAGCGTCCTTATACCGCCGGTGTGATCGGGGTGGCCATGGGTGACGACGAGCCAGTCGATCTGGCGAATCCCTCGCTGACGCAAATACGGGGTAATGACCGATAGTCCGGCGTCGTGACCATCCTCGCTGGCGGGCCCGGCATCGACCACCAGCACCTGTCGCGAAGGCAGCTCGACCAGCAGCGAATCCCCTTGGCCCACGCTGAGCGCGGTCAGTCGCAGCTCAGCTTTCGGTCTCTGCCAGTCGATGACATAGAGGAAAGCTGAGAGCAGACACAACGCATAGCCCCACCGCACCCGCAGCGCCGCTAGCAGCAGTCCGACCGCAAACAGCAGCAGCCATGCAAGCGGTGGCGCGGGAACCGTCCACGCAAGTCCGAGAGCGGCAAACTGACTCGTCAGCCACAGCAGCACGGACGTTCCCCGCAGTGCCAAACGAAGCACCAGCTCGCCCACGGATGGGCATGCGAGCCGCAACAGCAGGCCACCCAGTCCGAGCGGTAATACCACCAGTTCACCGATCGGAACCACCAAGAGGTTGGCAAGTAGGCCGGTCGCGACAAAGCGACCGAAGAACAGAGCTCCGAGCGGTGCGGTGGCGAGCGTGGCTCCGATTGTGGCGGACAGTGCGCGGTGCAGCCCGGTGACAAGAGGTGTGTACCAGTGACGCATGGCCGGCGAGCGCAGACTGGGCCACCAGCCGTCGAGCGGTCGAACATAGCTCAGACCGAGAGTCGCCGCCATCGACAGCAGCCAGCTTGGTTCGATGAGCCTACGGGCACCACCCTCGGGAATAGGTAGACCCGTACACAGCACGGCCAGCGCCAGACCGTGGGCAAGGTCGGACCGTCTCCCGACCGCGACCGCCCCAATCCACAGCAACAGTACACACGCGGCCCGTACGGTCGGTGACTCTGCCCCGGTGAGCAGTGTGTAGCCGAGCACCAGCGGCGTTGCCAAGGCGGCTGCCAACCGCTGGGTTGCCCATCGCTGCGCCAGCCACGGCCAGCACCTAAGCAGCGAGGCGAGGGCTCGATAGAGCAGCCAGCCGACGAGCGCCAAGTGTAGCCCGCTCACAGACAGGATGTGAGCGATTCCCGCATCGGTGAAGGTCGACGTGATGGTCGGCTGACTCGAATCGCGACGCCAGCGATCCACCTCAGCCAGATCGCCTCGCCAACCGAGACAGAGCGCGATGAGCACTGCCTTCGTCTCTGGTGAGCCATCGAGCATTGTGATCTGGTGGCGTAAGTGATGACGAAACCGCTCGATCGGTCGTCGCCACAGCCAAGTCATTCTGTCGCTGAGAGGGGGCTGGCAGTCGGCATTCTGAATCGGTTGGTATCTTACCAAGTCGTTTGCGTGGGCACTGCCAGTCAGCGCATCCGCCTGGACAGTCTGCTCGCGATCATCGCGGTGGTCATCATCGAGGCTGGTTGCACGCAAGACGGTTCGCACCCGAATCAGATCGCCTGGCCAGGCGGTGTCGGTCGGCAGGCCGCTGAGCCGCAGCGTGCCTCGAGCTGGCTGATCGAGACAGCCGCCGCCACCATCACTGCGATGCACCGCGAAGATCGTGAGTGGCAGGAGGTGGGCGTTCGCGGTCGGTCTGACAGCATCTCGAATCATCGCCGAAATCGTTACAGGCTCGGCCCGGCCCTCCAATGTCAGTAGTTCACGGAACTCACTGGACTGGGGAGGCTGCGGTCGCTGCGACTGTGCCCACAGCCCTGTCGCTGCAAACAGCCCAAGCAGCGAGAGCCCGAGCAGACCTCTGTGCCACCAAGCGATGGCCAAGCAGGCCAGTGCGACCGTCATCGAGACGGCTGCGGTCTGCTGACGAACCGCCAGCCAGTTTCCCAGCAGAACCGACAATCCATAGCTAAGTGCGCAGAAAGGCAGCGCTTTTGGCATGGCAACGGTTTTCGGGTGGCCCGAGAAGTTGTTGCGGAGTTAAAAAATGGTGAGTTAAAAACCATGATTCGTAGCGATGTCATAGCGTGATACACTGCTCAGACACGCATGCTGGGGTCTAGGATCGACTCGGACATCCCGCCGAAGCTGGTGGCCGCACTGGAGGCCAACGTCAGCGTTCCGCCGAAGTTACGTCAGGAAATAATGTCTCTCTCGCTACAAAATCGAGAGCAGATAGAAAACCTGGCCGCGAGCATCGTTCGTCACATCTCGCTCTTTGCTGGCACCGAAAACATCCTGCCGATCCTCACCAAGCTCGACCAGGCAACGAACGGCGTCCTGTCACTGGTTCCCCGCGACGACAAGATGCGGGTCGACAACGAGGCTTCGCTGGTCCTCGCTAGGCGTTCGGCCATCACACTGGCGGCCAAGCTGGGCTTCGGCCCCGTTGAGCGCACCAAGGTTGCAACCGCCGTTTCGGAACTGGCGCGTAACATCGTGATGTATGCGAAGGCCGGTGAGGTTCGACTGACTGTGGTTACCAACGCCCGAATCGGTCTGGCGATCGAAGCCCGCGACAATGGTCCTGGTATTCCTGACATCGACAAAGTGCTCTCCGGCGGATTTCGTTCCAAGACTGGACTGGGAATGGGCCTGCGGGGGGTCAAGAACATCGCCCAGGAGTTCGCGGTTCAGTCGGCACCAGGACAGGGCACTCGTGTTCGGGCGGTGTTCTACCTGTCCATGCGCTAGGGTTCCGATGTCGAGGTTCTTCTGTCACACTGCGCTTCGTCGACGGGATGGGTCTGGCGTCGCGTCGAAGAGGTTGCTTACCGTTGGCTTGTGCCGGTCAACGCTCTCAGAGGCATTCCGATGATTGATCGCATTCCAATCCTGCGCATCCGCGACCTACTGTTGGTGTCGATTCAGGCTGATCTTCACGACATTCTCGTTGAACAGCTCCAGAGCGACATCCTCAAGGAGCTGGAGCGCAAGAGTGCGCGGGGGCTGGTGCTGGACATCTCGGCGCTGAACATCCTCGATACCTATACGGCACGAGCCTTTGTCCACACGGCGCAGATGGCTCGCCTGATGGGTACCCGAACGATTGTTTCGGGCATGACGCCAGCGATCGCAATGACGCTGACGGAAATGGGTTTCTCGGCGGGTGGCTTCGAGACTGCGCTCGATCTGGAATCCGCGCTTACGGCGCTGTCGACTCATGACAGCGATGAGGATTAACTCCTGAGCGACGACTTTTCGCAGCCCCTGGCGATCCCTTCGATTGACGCGAACCAGTCGGCTAGCGAGCAAGTCTCGTTGCGGCTCGCTGATCCGAGCGATTTTCTCCAAGCGACCGGGATTGCAAAAACGTTCTGCCAGCAGCTTGGCATTGATAAGAGCAAGCTCGTTGGCATCCTCGCTCAGCTCGAAGATACGCTTGCGCGGATCCGGCGCGTTGCAGTCGAACCATCGACGGTCACGATTGCCCGGCACGCCGACGGGGTTTCCGTCGACTGGACGACGAGCAATCTGCGGTTGCCGACAGCAGAGCAACGACCTGGGGCCAAGGCCACCGAGACGAAAACGTTGCCAGCGAGTCACTCTCGGGTGCGCGGGATGGGATTTCGCTGGAGCGATGAGCCTGCGCTGCAGGCGCTCCATCTAGAGCGGCCTCATCCACGGGAGACGATGTGCGGCGATATGGCGATGGTCGCTCGGCGAGGCTCCCTGATGCGCCTAGCCGTCGCTGACGGACTCGGACCGGCCGCTCGGGAGGCGGCTCAAGTCGCAATTCGTTGGCTACAGTCGACGCAGAACGAGAGTCTGGAAGAAGCGGTTCTGACGGCGCACGAGCAAACCGCTGCGACCCGTGGTGCCACTCTCGGAATCGTGGATCTGGATCTGAAGACGCAGATCATTACGGCTACCACCATTGGCAATATCCGGGTCGGCATCTATCAAAGTGCTGGTCGGGTCTGGTCCCCGTGTGGCACGGACGCGGTGCTTGGCCATGGTCGTGGTAGCTTTCACGGCAAGCTGGATGTCCGAGTCGAAAAGTATCAGCTCCCGCCTGGTGCGCTCGTGCTCATGTTTTCAGATGGCTTGGCGAATCATCTCCGTCTGCCTTTCCAGCGGCCGCAGTCACTGGAGGAGCTTGGTACGTCGCTGTTTGCGACGTATGTCGTGCCTTCTGACGACGCCACCTTGCTGATGCTGACCGCCAGCCGCTAGAGCTTCGGCGAAACCCGCAGTGCCTAGTCCTCGGAAGAGAGGGTGTAGGTCACTTCTTGGAAGCCTGGCTTGTTCACCGGCTTCGACAGCTCGGCACGAATCGTCACCTTACCTGCTTCCGTCGGGAGCTTTTCCGCCGGGATCACGAACAGCAGCACCCGCGCACCGGCCGATAGCACTCGGGCATCGCGAACCTGCTCGAAGGTGACTTTGGAGCCATGGCTGACGGTTAGCTTCACGGTATGCGGCTTGGGCGAGCCCTTGCTTTTATCGGACAGGGCCACCGTCACTTTGCAAAGGATGTCGGTGTCTTCGCCGGCCACGTGACTTGGGCGGAGCGGACGATAGCCCGCATCATTGTCCAGCTCACCGCACTCGATGGTCCGAAAATCGTACGGAGCTGGTGGAAGCTCACCCTCTTGGGCTCGAACCGAACCACCCGCCCAGGCCAAGTAACCCGCCGTCAGCATCGCCAACGCTTTACGCATCGAGAATCGCGCTCCTTCCTAGGGAAAATTGGAACAACCGACCGACCCATATAGCACGAAACGTTGAGCGCTCGCTCGCTCAATCTTTGGTCGCACGGAGTCTCCGTCGTCGCTGGGCCTCACGTAGCACTGGCTCGAAACCGTCCGGTCCGAGCTGCCCTCTCAGTGTCGCGAGTTGTCGATCCAGCAAATCGGCGACGCCATCCATGTGTCGACAGCGCAGCTCGGCAGCGGACTGGACTAGGATGTCGTAGCCCTCGCAGTTTTCATCAGCAGCGACGAGTGCGCCCCCTACCAACGAGACGATGAGCAGGCACCATGCGGCGCTGGCATGGCGACCCAGCAGCCATCTTAGGTCTTGCCGGATCTCAACCGTGGACTCCAGCTTGAGTGGGCAGTGATAGGCGATTTGCACGAGCAGTCGGTAGAGGCGGGCCACCGTTCCTTGGTCGGTCGAGATCGCACCGTAACGACCCGCCACCACGTCGTCGAGCATGGCGCGAGCGAGGCGACGGTTTTCAGCAAACAGAAGCCCGATCAAAAGTAGCCTGAGTAGGCGATCTTCTGGCCCGAGGCCGGCGCTGGCATGGAGAGCGACCTGCAAGTGACCGAGCGCGAGATCGCTGCGGCCCACTCCGATCTCGATCGATGCGAGTAGCGTGCGTGCGACGACGGCCAGACCTCGCGGGAGTTGGTCATCATTGGCCACCAGCTCGAGCTGATTTCGGGCCGCACCGACATCGGCGACTCGCAAGAGTCCTTCCGCAAAGGCGAGCGCCGCGCAGCCCATCGCGAGCTTGGCCAAGTCAGGACTCTCAATGGTTTCAACCGTCGATGCAGCACCGAGTGCTTGAGTAAGCTGCGCGATTTCGTCGTTTTTCTGCGGTGGTTGCCAGCAAGCGAGATAGAGGCTGGCGGCCAGCCACAAGCGCTTCTCTTCAATGGTGCGAACGGGTTTGCCTGTGGCCAGCAGCCGCTCGGCGCGAACAGTGTCTCCTCGGCTAAGAGCCGCCAGCGCCAGCAGTGCGCGCGCGGTCACATCCGCGAGAATCTCGTCGGAAAATTGAGCGCGGCGAAGCTCGCGAAGGGTGGTTTCGGTGAGGCCGAACTCGCGACATCTTGCAATAAATGCATCGTCGACAATTCCAGCTTTTGGGGAAGCGGACTCTGGCTCCGCTAGCGGTAGGGCAACCACACCTGACGACATCACTCCACTCCTCGGTGGCGAGAGGAGCCTACTATCGTCATAACAGCTCGTCTTACACAAGCCCACAATAGGCGGAGCCGTCACCGTTTCCGGTGAGGGCTTCGGTTAGGGCGTGTGGAGTGAGTGAGTAGGTGAGTGCGAGGGAACGAACTTGGGTGCCGTCGGTAAGACGGCACCTGATGACTACTGATGCGTGACGAGGA
>CALLYL010000702.1 GCA_937859535.1 uncultured Myxococcales bacterium | reverse complement strand
CCCCGGCACATCCGAAGTACAAGCAAATCTCGCTGGTTTGGCTGCGTCCGTACTTTCGCCTCGACCGGCTCTGGAAAACGTCGATATGATGATCGTCTCGCCGCAACAGCCGACGGACCTCGGTGCTGTAGAGCGGTGGACATCGTGATGCTGACGTCCAGGGGGCCAAGCGATGAGGGGTACTCGATCTGTTTTGAGCGTGATGGCACTTGCGCTGACCGTGGTGTGGGCAGGCTGCTCGAGCACTACCAGTACCGGCGGGGAGGACGGGGGAATCAGTCCTCCGGACTTGGTGGTACCTGGGCCGCCGCCGATGATCACGGAGTTTCTGGCCAAGAATCAGGCAGGACTCACCGATGAGGATGGCTCCACCTCGGATTGGATCGAGATTCACAATCCCGGTACCGCCCCGCTCGATCTGAGTGGCTATCACCTGACCGACAGCAAGTCGAACTTGACGCGCTGGGCTTTTCCGGAAGGCACGCTGATGCAGCCGGGGGCCTACATGGTGGTGTTCGCGAGCGGAAAGAACCGTGCGGTTGCCGGTAAGCCGCTGCACACAAGCTTCAGTCTGTCCGGTGGAGATCCGGGGGGAAGTTGTTCGAACCGGGGCGGAGAATATCTCGCGCTGACCGGGAAAACAGGAGAGGTGTTGCCTCCCGCCTGGGATCCCTATCCTGCACAGACACCGGATGTCTCCTATGGTTTGTCTGCTCCGAGTGCGCCGACCTCGAACCTGTATTTCGCGATCCCGACGCCGGGGGCACCCAACAATCTCGCTTCGGCGCTGGCCGAGCGCGTCACCTTTGGTCCCACCAGCCGGGCTTTCAATTCCGGAACGACTCTGCCGGTCAGTCTGGGAGTGACTTCACCAACGGCGACCGTTCGCTATACGACCAATCGCTCTCGGCCCATCAGCACGGCGGGTATCGTTGGTACCTTCACCGCTGATGCCACCACCGACCTGTGTACGATGACCGCCCACGGACTGGGGAGTGGCGACCTGGTGCGGGTGTCTGGACCGGCTCCGCTGGTTTCTACGGTGAACTACTTCGTCAAAGTAGTGAGCGCGGACAGCTTCAAGTTGGCCATCGAACCCGGCGGACCCACCATCGATTTGACGGCGAGCGGACCTTTCCAGATCCGTCGGGATGCGGTGACCGGGACTGCGGCGATTACGGACATCCTGACCACCACCGTGGCGCACACGTTCCTAAACGGCGATCCGGTGCAGGTCAGCACGACCGGAACTCTGCCAGCGGGGATCACGGCCGGCACTACGTATTACGTGGTGGTGGGTTCGACGACGAGCTTCCGGTTGTCGACCTCCCCAACGCTGACTCCGATTGTGGACATCACCACTGTGGGAACCGGGACACAGACGGTCTTTCGGACTCCCTCCCCGGTGTATGCCGGTCCGATTCCCGTCACGATCAATACGCGGATTCGTGCCCGTGCTTACGAGCCGGGAAGGCCGGACGGACCGCTTGGTAGCGAGATGTACTTCGCCATCGATGCGGCGGCACAGACCTTCACCTCGAATCTTCCGCTCATCGTGTCTCATACTTGGAACACGGTGATGGCCAACAACACCCCGGTAGAAGGCCACATCATGATCTTTGAGCCAAAGGCTCCCGATAACCTGGCGCGACTCACCAATCCGCCGGACCTGGTTGCGCCCTGTTCGCTGGAACGTCGGGGTTCCTCTACCGCTGGCGATCCCAAGTTCTCCATGGCGCTGGAATTACAGGATGAAAACGGAATTGATCAGAGCTGTAGCCCGCTGGGAATGCCTGCGCACTCCGATTGGGTGATGCATGCTCCGTACTACTTTGACCGATCGATGATGCACAACGATCTCATCTATCGGACCAGTAACGATTCGGGTCGCTACGCGGTGCGGACGAGACTGGTCGAGCACATCCACAACGAGCAGTCTCTCGCGGACACGATAGAGGGTTCTGGAACTGGTACGGACTACTTTGGTGTCTATAGCTTCATGGAGAAGATCACGCGGGGCAGCGATCGCGTAAATGTCGAGAATCTCACCGTCGTGGACAACATGCTGCCGGCCATTGCGGGCGGATACATGTTCAAGGCAGATCGGTTGGATGCCGGTGAGGTTGGGATTCGTCCTCTCGCGGGGCAGAGCTTTGGCAACGCCGGCACGGGTGGACCTGGTGCCAACATCCTGGCGTGGGTCAATCCTCGGGAGGTTTCGCTTGATCCGTTCAAGGTCGTGACCACGGTGCAAAGTGACTGGCTGCGTGGCCACCTCGGTGATGCATGGGCCAATCTGAGCGGACCTACCTTCACGGACCCTGTAAATGGCTATGCCAAGTACTTTGATGTTGGTGCGATGGTCGATCATCACATCCTCAACACCGCAACCAAGAACGCCGACGCTTTCCGCTTGAGTTCCTACTGGCACAAGCCACGTACTGGCAAGATCACCGCTGGCCCAATCTGGGACTTTGATCGTGCGCAAGGATCGACCGATGGTCGTGATTTCGATTGGGGGACTTGGCTCGGAGCTGGAGGGACGGACTTCTTTACCTATCCTTGGTACAAGGAAATGTTCGCTGATCCGAACTTCTGGCAGTCTTGGATCGACCGCTATCACCAACTGCGACAGGGACCGCTTGCTGCTGCCACTTTGAATACTCGGATCGATGAGTTCGCGAGCCAACTGAATCCTGGCAACGCGGCTGGAACACCGGCCAAGCGCTCGGCCATCCGCTGGACGTCCAGTGTTCCCCGCACCGCAGCGAGCAACACGGCCATTACCAACAATCTCTTTGACGGCCAAT
>CALLYL010000701.1 GCA_937859535.1 uncultured Myxococcales bacterium | reverse complement strand
ATAGTCCGGTCTGAAACATGCTTTCTGGCGAGAAACTCAAGGAAACTTCCCTGCTACCGAGTGATAAGGGTGGGGAAGCGCTGCGTCGCGTGAATATTACACATTTCAAAATACCAATATCTATCAGTTCAATGACGGAATCTATGGCAGCAGTTCGATTCCGGCCTGCTGCTGGAGGGGAACATCCATTCGGGCAGCCAGCGACAGAGCTTGCTTGGTAAAGCGCTGCCCCAGCCAGTGCATCCCTTTCATCGATAGAAATCGTCCCAGTCCAAGCAGGGCCCATGGTCTGCCGATTGGGAAGACCACAGAAAAGTGAACCATTTGACGCAGCGCCGCCCAGACACGCCGCTCTGCGGAATTCTCAGTGGAAGTACCGAGCGAACGGTCCCACAGTCCGATCGTAGCAGCCAGCAAGGCAGAGTAACCGATACGGAAGGACGGAGCAGGAACGAGTCCTCGCTCCATCCTTCGCAGAGCTCGCTCGCACTGCTCTTGTGCAACAGACAGCTCGCCCATCCGCAACGCACACAGCGCCAGACCGCCATTTAGCGTGAGCTTGTGCGGACGACTACTGGACTCTTCCATCAAAATCATTGCATCATACAAAGTACGGTAGGCGTTCTGTAACTCTCCCTTTGACATCGCGACGATCGCACGCCAACCAGCCCCCGCAGCCTCCAATTGCCGATTCCCAATTTGCTTCCCAATGACGTGGATGCGAGTTGCGTGATGCTCTACTTGCAGAAGATCATTGCGATCCATATAGAGCGCGGTCAAGAGACTCTCCATCAACGCTTCTTGACTCAGGTCTTCGGTGACAATCCCGAATCGAACGGCGCTTAGGTAGGCCCGCTCCGCATCCGACCATCTTGCTTCGGAATGCGCAAAAAGCCCCGAATAGGAGTGGTAGCCGCTCAGTGGCTGCTCAGTGGACAGCGTCTGGGCCAGGCCCTGTGCACGACCCAAATAGTAGCGACAGAGCGGGGTGAAAGGAAGTAGGGATGCAGTATATCCCAGCGATGAAAAGTAGGTCACTTGATGTCGGAGATCGTGAAGCTGCTCAGCCGCATGCAGTCCACACAGCATGACATACAGCGCAACATCCAGCTCTCCCTTGCTGACAAACAGAGAGTCGCCTGTTCCAATCACTAGATTGAGCTGCTCTTGCTTCAGCTCTCGCTGCTCCGTGGAGGCGAGCAGCGGTGGGCCGACCAGTCGACTCCTGAACTCGGTCAGAACTTCCCCCAAAATTGCTCGTTGCCGTCCAAGCGGAGTATTGGGGATGGGCTTCCCAACCAGCGCCATCGCCCGCTTCACCGAGTGTAGGCATTCTTCATTTTGACCGAGTCCGTACAACGCTCTCGCCAGCCTTCGTAGCGTAGCCGCCTGAGCAACCTTGGGGGCTGCGATCTGTTCCTGAAGCGTAAAGGCTGTCTGTAAATGGGTTGCTGCTTCGGACAGCGCGCCGTTCCGCAGCGCCACGATTCCAGCCCGAAGCAGCGACTCCGCTGCTCGCGTGGGGTCATGAGCCCGTTCGAGATGAAAACCCAACACTGCGGCATGGACATCGGAGTTGGGATAGACCTGTTCAATCGTTTCTGCAAGCTGGCGGTGAAACGAGATTCGTTCGCTCTCTGTTAGCTCGGCAAGGACTCCCTCTCGAATCTTGCTATGGGTAAAACGCCAGCGCGCTTCGTCAATCTCTATGATGGCCGCTTCCGCACATAGCTGTAGCCAGCGATCGATCCGTGAATCGATCGCTGAGAGCACGGTCAGATCCAGCTCTCGACCCGCAACCGCAGCCGCTCTTAAAAACAGAAGCGCTGGACCAGGAACACGACGGAGCCGTCGACGAACTACTGCCTCCATGCCACCGGTGACCACCCGCCGTGGCAACGTCCGTTCCGCCACTGCGCGCAGACCTCCGGCCTCTTCTGCAAGCGCTCGCATCACCTCGATTACAAAAAAGGTATTGCCTTCTGTTTCTTGCTGAAGCAGTGCCTGAAGATCCGGACGTTGTGCAGATTCCCCAAGAATCGAAACGGTCAACTCGGTCACTTCGACTGGATCCAATCGCTTGAGCGGAAGCACGGATACACCAAGCAATCGTGCTGGCAGATCGCGCTTCTCATCATCACGATAGGAACCCAGAACCAACATCCGCCGCTGCCCAAGCAGGCCAATTAGCGTCGACAGTAGCGCGCAAGTATCGCTGTCGACCCAGTGCAGGTCTTCCAAGATCACAAGAAGTGGATCGGTGGCTCGCATAAGGAGCGAAACGATCGTATCAAAGAGCAATCGCCGCGTTGCTTGGGGGTCGAGTGAAGGCCCATCAGGAATCGTCCGACCGATCAGCACCGGAAGATCAGGCACCACTCCCTTGAGTACGCTTGCCTCTTGAGTAGACAGATTCACGGTGAGACAAAGAGGCCGAATCACCTCCCGAAAGACATCCAACCCGCTGGCACGTTCCTGGGTTGCTTGGCCTCGCAGGACTCGTACCCCTTCCACCAGTGCATGCGTACGTACTTCATCGAGGAGCCGAGACTTACCCACCCCACTCTCTCCACCGATCAGCCAGGCCCCGCCGTGCCCAGCTCGCGCTGCATCGACGGCATCTGTCAGTGTCCGTAGTTCCTTACTTCGTCCCACAAAGCGTGCCGCTAACAAAAAGCTATCACGCACCCGGTTTGATTCCTCAGGCTGCGACACTCCGTCCTGCGCCCGCAGACTCTGCGCAACCAGGTCCGCGTTCACCGGACGTTTCGCTGGATCTTTGTCGAGCAGACTCCCAATGAGCGCTGCAAGTTCCGGCCATTCCAGAAGCGGAGATAGATCGGGAGATTCCTCACCAATCGCCCGAATCAGTGTGGCTGCATTTAGATGATGCGAAAACGGATGACGTCCCACCAGCAACTCGTAAGCCATCACCCCAACAGCATAGAGATCCGAAGCAACCCGTGCGGGCTGGTCTTGGAACAACTCTGGTGCCATGTAAAGGAGGGTGCCCAGCAGAACCCCGGACGGTGCCGCATCCATCCGCGCCACCGCCAGTCCAAAGTCGAGAACCTTGACCTGCGCTCCTTCGGGTGCTTCACACACCAACACATTCCGTGGCTTCAGATCACGATGCAAAATGCCACGGCGATGTAGATACTGAAGTGCGCTGAGAGTCTGACCGAGTAGCTGAAGTTTGTCGCGGTGACCCAGTCGCCTACCCGCTTGCAACAGATCGCTGGCACCGTCTAACAGCTCCATCGTAAAAAAGGGCCGCTGCTCATCATCAAAGCCGTAATCGAGCACGCTGATGATATGTGGATGCCGCAACCCGACCAACGTCCGAAACTCCTGCGCGAGCAGAAGTCGCAACGGCAGCTCGGAGCGTACCGCCAGGGACTCTGTTAACGATTGCCCATGCAGAGCCGGAATGCCCACTGACTGCGTCGAGGACAGATCCTCTTCTTCACTGTTCCCTGACGAATCAAAGCGCACCCGCTTGAGTGCTACGATCTGCCCGGTCAAGCGGTCGCGGGCGCGGAAAACCTGCCCCATCCCACCTTCACCGAGCAAATCCAGCAGTACATAGCGGTGTCCAACCAGCGAACCCGGCGGAGCCTGCATCGACCCCAGTATAGCAAAAGCTGCGGCTTCCTGGATGCAACGTCGGGTCGCACTTCCCTACCGGAACAAGCATTCAGCGTGAGCGCTCACTACAAGATCGGGGCACCCTGTTTTTCGCCGCGCTCGAAGACGATGTGAGCACGTCCTACGATCAACGCATCCAAGTTGCCAACGCGCTCGGCATCCTTGCTGGTATACGGCAGCTTGTGCAGGACGTACCGCATCGCATTGAGGCGCGCCCGCTTCTTACAGTCAGACTTTATCACCGTCCAAGGTGCATCCGCAGTGTCGGTATGAAAGAACATCGCTTCCTTGGCCTTGGTGTAGTCCTCCCACTTATCGAGCGATGCCATATCTA
>CALLYL010000700.1 GCA_937859535.1 uncultured Myxococcales bacterium | reverse complement strand
CGAGGTGCGCAAGCTGGCCGAGCGCACACGCAAGTCGGCCGACCAGATCAGCGTCATGATCGATTCGATGCAACTCGCCTCCAACAAGGCGGTCAGCGAAATGAACGGAGTCATGACGCTGGTCGCCGAAGGTGCCGGCCAGCACTTGATGGAGGGCGGCTGCACTGGTCTTCATCGCAAGTTTGCGATCTACGTCATGATTGCCCGGAACCAGAAACAGACGAGGATTCCCACCGATGATGGAGCGGAGACGACCCAGCCATTCCTTGGCCAGTGCGTACTGCGCAGCCTGACCCGAAAACGCGATGTCGCCAGTCACGAAGATTAGATCCGGTGGACCGATCCGCTTTGCCATGGACTCTACATTGCGAATGATCGCGCTCGTGACTCCGCTCTGATCAAAGCGGTAGTGCGCATCCCCATGCCCGAAGTGCAAATCCGAGACGTGCAGCCAGGTCAGCTTACGATCTGAGGGGCCAACAGTCGTATCAGTCTGTTTCCTTTGTGCCGCGTCGTTGCTGGATTTTGCGGTCGCGCTTGCCGTCGGAATCGGGCGCTTGGGCGATAAGTCGGACACGGCCACAACCTGCTCCTCGGGCCGAGTCCGTGTAACCGCTCGGGGCTGTGCTTTCGACGCTTCCGGCTGCGGCGGAAGCAACCGGATCTTGCTGGCATCTTCGCCCTTTCGGACAATCAACTGGGGAATCTCGGTTTCGTGAATGGCACTCGGCGCGGACAGCTCGACTTGGGTCAGCCCAAGCTCGAACGCCTCTGCCACACTCTTTCCAAAGGCCAGCGCTTCGTAGAAACCTGCGGCAAAGGCGATGGCTGTCGAGTCATAGACCGCACGCGACATTCCCACCACGCACGGAATCGACTCCGCAATCGCCTCTGCTTGCGCCGCGGAGTAGCAGGCATTGAGTACGACGCACTTGACTCGGTCACGAAACTGCTTGAACACCCGTGCAAGAGTCCGTGGCGGAATGGGCCGCGCAGTCCGATCCTCGTCGTGGATGAAGTACAGCGCTCCCGTCTTCGACCCATGCCCGCTGAAGTGAACGACCTCGGGCGCGTTGTCCATCAGCTCAAACGGCAGGTCCGTCGCCCGAATTGCCGGAGCGGAGCGTATCTCAAACAGATTCCGATACTCGCCTCGTCGAATCCGCTGACTGATCAGCCGAATCTCTTCATCGAGCTGGAGCGCCGCCTTGTCGGAAGGACTGGCCGTCAAGAACAGGATCTTCGTCACCGGGGACATGATCTGCGCAGCTTATCAGCAGAGCGTCCGAGCGCCTTGCTCAATTTGGGCCGTCGCTGTTGTGGGACAGTTCAGCGCAGGGTGAAGTCTTGGCTGCAATGATCGGGACGAGAACGCGGTCGTGGTCGTGCGGTTACGGCGGTGGCGGGTCTTGGTGGGCTCGTTCCCATAGTGCCGACAGTCTTTGCAGGCGCTTTTCTGGCGAGGCGGCCAGCAGGACGAGCAAGGCTACGATGGGCAGGCTTGGGGTTTGCTTCCCTGCTTTCAGACGACAGAGGTAGCCCTGCGACAGTCCGAGTAGCCGTTCCAGCCGTCGCTGACTTACGAAAGTTTCCAATTTTCGGATCGCAATACTAGCCAGCCGCATTCGCTGGGCCGTAGGAATGGTGCGAGCAGATAGACCGAGCACCACATCACCCTCGTCTTTCATGAAGTCGATCCGATAGCGGGGTGGGGTCGATTGTGACTCATGGTGTTACCGAGACGAGCTGGGCTGTCGTGATCTCAGTTTCGCACTCGACGGGAATCGCTGGGGGGATTGGCGGCAGCGGGGGCTGCTTTGGGAGCTGCGGATAGACGGTGTTGCCACCGAGCCGCTTCGCTTCGTTCTTCGCCAGTGTCGCTCGCTCGATCAGGTCGCCAGGGAAAACGGCTCGTCGCCCTGGCTCTCCGTGGCAATACGCGATGCCGATCGATGCTGGTACGCCGACTTGTTCGAGCGCGACACGGATTCGCTCGGCTTGATGATGCGCATCCTCGAAACCTTGCGGTGAGAGCAGCGCGAGGAACTCATCTCCCGAGGCGTACTTGCGGTACACGCGGTCGCCGAGCCGCTGAAGGGTGCGCTTCATGGTCTGCGCAGCGGTGAGCAGCGCCCGGTCGCCATTGGCGTAGGAGGTCTGGTTGAACTGCCGGAAGTTGTCGAGATCGACGAGCAGCAGCGCGATGGGCGCTCTGGCCCGGCTCAGCAGCGCGACGTCATCGTCCAGAAGTCGGCCACTCCGCAGCCCCGTCTGATGGTCCAGATGGTTCAGCGCTTCGAGTCGCTGGACACGCGCTGCCACCATCAGGGCAGGAAGGGCAGCAAGGCCACCCGCTACGAGAAACGGCCAACTCTCCGCAAAGCTCGACATCATCTGGCACTCCTCCGGTTGGGATGCAGCCTCGACCCTGGATGCCCGGCGGATGGGCTGCGGTGACTCCGTCCGGGGTACAGTTGTTGGCTTCGCTTCTATCAAGAATGTCGAATGATGACCAGTATTTAGGTCACATGGATTGAATACAGTCCATCACGCGGTTCAGGTCGCCTGAGTTTGGCTACCTGCTGATGGAATTGCTTGCAGCCGAGACTCTCGATGGTGAGGATGGGCGCGTTTCATGAAGACCAGATCAGAGAGCTTCGGTGGTCGGCTGAGTTTCCGACGGCGCGCTTTGAACATGTCACAGCGAGCGCTCGGCACCGCGTCCGGCGTGGGCCACACCACGATTCAAGCCTTGGAACGCGGTAGTGGTCTTCCCACCATCAAGACGGTCGAAGCCCTGGCCACCGCGCTCCACATTGCGCCGGGCTGGCTTGGATTCCAGGAAGGGAGCAGCCAAGCGCATACGCTGGACGTGGCCTCGGACTTCGCGCCGATCGCGGTGCTGTCTCAGGTTCAGGAGGCCATCAGCAGCAATCGCCCCATCGAGCAGAGCGCCAAGTATCTCGACCAGCGAGGCGTTCGCTATTGGCTGCAAGTGGTGGACAAGCAGGCCGCCTTCGTCGAGAGGATGCCGCTCCTTCAGATTGCGCAGGACATCGCGACGATCTCACGAGGTCTGCCCGTGGACCTCATTGGGCTCGGCTGTGGGACTGCGGAACACGAGATTGCGCTGGCGCGATTCCTCAAGGGACTCAGTCTCCCGACGCGACTCGCGCTCGTGGACATCTCGGTCTATCTGCTCATTGCGGGGTATCAGCAAGCGCGCCACGCACTGCGCGAGTACGCCATCGATATCAAGGGGCTCATCGGCGACATCTATCAATTTCCTCGGCACGCTGAGTCGCTGCTCAGCTCTCCGGTCGAACACCTCCGTGTGTTCGGTCTGTTTGGGTACACGTTCGGCAATCTTCGCCAAGAGGAAGAACTGTTTCAGCGAGCACTCGCTCAGCCGGCGAGCAGACCCGGTGATCTGCTCCTGCTCGACATCACGCTGGCCCGAGAGAATCCCGAATCAGAGCCCAGCCTCAACAACGAGCGGAGCCCCGAGTTCCGGGCTCTGATGGAGGGCTTTGTCTCCTCCCCCATCCACAGCATCATCGGCACCTCGAATCCTGTGGTTGTCGAGCCCCGGCTCGAACCGGGCAAGCTCCCTGGGAGCTACGTGATCAACCTCTACGGTCGATACCAGCTCGGGCAGGAGTCCCGCATTCAGTCGCTCGCCGTCGTCATGAGATACGAACTCAACTCGCTCTCCACCTTTCTGGAACAGCAAGGCTGGCGTGTCCTTAACCACTACCGCTACGACGACGCTGCGATTCTGCTTTGCCAAAAGATGTAGGAGCCCACTACGGACTCTGCGGTGAGTCCTCCCGTTCGGACTCCACAGACAGAATCAACCCATGCACCAGCGACGGATACCAAACCCCTCCGTCCTCCCTCTGGAACCCCTCCATCGTCAGTCTCACTCCGATTTCCTTCAGGGTCATTCCTTGCGCTCGCAGTTCACAAGCACGACGCACTGCCGTATCCCGATCAGCAGGTTTACAGAGTAGCTGCGAGACCTGCGCCGGATGCCATTTCCCACCGCGCAGCGGAGTCAGTCGCTCCTTCCGCAAGCGCGCCCCGATCTGATTCAGACTGAGTCCTTCAGCGCGCAGCCTGAGCGCAATTTCCGTCGCTGCTTCGCGGTCATGGCGAAGCGGTCCCTGCATCTTGTTCGTTCGCGACCGATACGCGCCTTCACGCTGAAGCGTCGTGCAGACTCGCGACACTACCCAGCGCCCGCCACTCTTCGCAGGTATCCCAAGTTCATTGAGTCGCTTCGTGATCTTCGTGAACGAAAGCTTCTCCGCGTACATCGCTTTGATCTTGGCGATGACCTCCTGCTCGTGCGGAAGCGGCACAAGTTTCCGTCGACCACGCTCATCCAGTTCCGTTCCGAGAGCATATCCGTACGGAGCGGGACCGAGACGGATTCCCTGCGCCTTCATATGCTGGAGCGCATCGCGAGTCCGTTCCGAGATCATCTCGCGTTCAAACTGGTTGAAGTTGGCGAGGTTCATCATCAGCATTCGTCCCGCAGCAGAATGAGTGTTCACCATTCCGCAGACCGACAGGAGGTGATGCCGCTCGTCGGTAAAGTAGTCCTCCACCAGCGAACAGACATCGCGGAGCGAGCGCGACAAACGATCGAGCTTCACCACGATCAACGTACTGGCCCGCCCCCTCCTAACCATACGGAGTGCCGCTTGCAGCCCTGGCCGATCCAGCGTGCTACCAGAGATTCCCTCATCGGCCAATATGTCGATTAGCTTCAGTCCATTGAGTTTGCAATATGACCGCAACTTATCGCGTTGTGCGTCGAGACTCACACCCTCCGTCGCCTGTTCCTGAGTGCTTACCCGCACGTAGCCGATCGCTGTCTTGGTGCCGCTTGTGTTCTGTTGTGTGCCCATGCGGGCCGTAATAACTCCCGTTACCCATCCTTTCCTTCGATGGGCTGGCGATGCAGCGGGTAAATGGGAATCTGGAGACATTTAACGGAGTGTTTGGTGTCGGTAGCGAGCTGTGGACGGTGGGCGATGCGGGCGGTACGTTCCGTTCCCAGGGGGGAGCTTGGAACCATGTGGTTTCGGGAGTGACGGATCCGCTGTGGTCGCTGTGGGGCAGCTCTGTAAGTGATGTGTGGGCGGTCGGGCCCTCTGGAGTCGTGATTCACTGGGATGGCACGGCGTGGTCGCCCAAGTCGCTCGGACTGATGTCGCCTCGTTCGATCTCAGGCGCGGGGCCCAGCAGCATTTGGACAGTCGGTGACGGTGGAGGAATTTATCGCTACGACGGCGTGAGTTGGACCAAAGAAGTAAGTGGCACCACGGCTGACCTGTATGGAGTGTGGGCGCTCGATGCGAGCAAT
>CALLYL010000699.1 GCA_937859535.1 uncultured Myxococcales bacterium | reverse complement strand
CTTGTTGGGAGAGGAGTCTCTGCTTGATCTGACTTCCCCGGCAGAACTGGGTAGCGTGCTGCCTGATGCATTCGGACTGGATTTGGAACACCGAGACGGTGCGCTCAGCGACGCCGCAACCGGGTCCGACTGTCCGTTGGGAATGGTGGCATTTACCGGATTCTGTATGGATCGATGGGAGGCACCGAACCAAGCGGGCATGCCTCCGCTGGCGATGCGCACCGCGAAAGACGGAGTCGACTGGTGTTCAGCTCGTAGCAAGCGTCTGTGCACGGAAGCAGAGTGGGTGAGGGCTTGTCAGGGGAGCACGGGGCTTCCCTATCCGTACGGCAGGAACTATCAGAAGGGTCGCTGCGTCGACGACAAAATCTGGAAAGTACCGGACTGGACGGTCCTGGGAACGTGGCCAAGTGCGGCGGCTCAGTCCGAAGCCGCTCGACTCTATCAGGCTGAGCCAAGCGGTGCGCGTCGTGACTGCATCTCATCAGATGGAGTCCAAGATTTGACCGGTAACGTTGCGGAGTGGGTGGTTCGCTCGTTCCCAAACGCAAACAACTATGATCATGTGATGAAGGGCTGCTACTGGGCGGGCTGTTATGGAGGCTCTCCACCGAGCTGTTCGTTTGTGAACCCGGCTCATCCGGGCACGTTCCGCACCTACGAAGCCGGATTCCGATGCTGTCTGACGCGCTAGCTCTCGACAGTTTTGGTTTCTCCAGCTAGGATGGGCACCCATACGCAAGGAGAAGTCGGTGGCTGGACTGAGGCTGAAGAACACGTACTCGAAGAACTTGGAAGACTTCGTACCGCTGGACGTGGCGGGTGCTAAGGTCTCTCTGTACTCGTGCGGACCGACGGTCTATTCGTATGCTCACATCGGCAACTTCCGAAGCTTTTTGCTAAGCGATGTGCTTCGACGGGTCTTGGAGCAGCGAGGCTACACAGTCCGCCACGTCATGAACATCACCGATGTTGGCCACATGACCGAGGATCATCTCGCCGATGCCACGGGAGAAGACAAGCTGGCCAAGGCGGCGCGGGAACTGGGCTGGGATCCGTACAAAGTTGCGGCTCACTATGAGTCAGCTTTCGTCGAAGATGCCAAACTCCTACGGCTCAAGAACTACTCTGGATCGGAAGCCACAGAACGGGCGCTGCATCCGCGTGCCACAGAGCACATTCCCGAAATGCTGGCGATGATTCAGACTCTGCTACAGCGCGGACATGCCTATGTGGATGACTGCGGGCAGGTGTACTTCAACGTCGCGACGTTCGCAGAGTACGGTCATCTATCGGGCAAGGTGATGGAGGATCTGGAGGCCGGAGCCCGGATCTGTGTTCGTGCCGAGAAGCGAGATCCGCGAGACTTCGCACTGTGGAAGGTAGACTCTAAGCACCTGATGCAGTGGGATCCGCACAGTCCGCAGGGCTGGCGAGAGGGCGAGTATGAGCGCTTGCGGTCACTGGCTCCATCGGGAATTGATCCAGCGGTGAAAGCAGGCTTTCCGGGCTGGCACATTGAGTGCTCTGCGATGTCGCGCTCAAGCTTGGCGTCGGTGATCGACATTCATACAGGGGGAGAGGACAATATCTTCCCCCATCATGAGTGTGAGATTGCGCAAAGCTACGGAGCCCGCGAGACTCCCGAGTCGCCGGTGAACTTCTGTCACTACTGGGTCCATGCACGCCATCTGCTGGTGAATGGCGCGAAGATGTCGAAGCGGGATGGAACGTTTATCACGGTTCGGGATCTGTTCAACCCTCGGGCCAACAAGCGACCCGAACTGGCCGCGCAGCTAGAGGCTCTCGGCTTTGCGGGAGGCTGCGTGCCAGCGGGAATTCTGCGCTTTGCGCTGATCTCGACGCCGTTTATGCAGCCGATGAACTTTACGTTTGATGTGCTGGTGCAGGCTCGGTCTTCTGTGGAGCGGCTCCAATCGCTGTATGATCGGGTCGCTACCGCCGGTGGGGGAGGTGGGGGCAGTGCAGAGATTGGCGAGGCCCTTGCTCGTGCCACTACCGAGTTCGATGATGCACTGAATGACAACCTCAACATGCCGCGTGCGTTGGCTGCGGTGTTCGGGGTGGTTTCGGTTGCGAATCAGCGTGAACCAAGTGGGGCAGATGCGGCGCTGGTGTGTGGATTCCTAGAGCGTGCCGATGAAGTATTTGCAGTCCTCGACCGGGGTCCGCGTGGTGGAAGCATTACCGTGGCGGAACTGGAGTCACTGGCGGCGACAATCCCCGAAGGAATGGCCGTAGCCGAAGGCAAGGACAGCGAGGCGGTCAAGCAGATATTGGCGCTACGATTTGCCGCACGGCGGCGTAAGGATTTTGCTCGAGCAGATGAGTTACGCAAGCTGCTGTCCTCTCGTCACATCGAGATCGAAGACAAGAAGGACGGAGTTCGTTGGCGGTTGGTCTAAGCACGGTCGTCCTGCGACCGCATTGCGCAAGAAGGGATCGCATACTTATGACGAGACAACTAATTGCAGCCGTACTATCGATCTGGATGTTGGGCACGAACGTGGCCAGGGCCGATGTCGTGCCACCAGATGGCTGTTCCTCGACCAATCCCGACGTCAAGCTCTGCGATGGGAAGAAGGCTGGGGACGCTTGTGTTTTCTCCAACGGCACAAAAGGCAACTGCGCTGCGCTGCGCTGTACCACCGATGGGGGGGCGACTCTGTATGCCTGCGTAGCCACCGGTGCATCGACTCCTTCCATGGGTTGCAGCGCCGCGATGGGAGTCTCTTCTGCCGGGTTTGGCTTCCTGCTGACGGGCGGTGCTACCTTGGCCTTGCTGGTCAGTCGCCGTCGTCGCAAGAACTAGTCGTCAAACCGAGTTCACTGCGAGGCCTAGTTGGATTCGGTGGTGATGCGAAGGATTCGTCCGTAGACTTCGCCGGTATCGCTGTCGATTTTTGGGTCGAGAAAGATACGTGTGACGTTCAATCCCCTCATGATCGACAGTCCTTCCGGGGAAACCAGTTCCTTGGCGGGGACTCCGGCCGGCTGCAGTTCGAATGCAGAGTGCATGTGGGGTGCAAACTCCGCAGCAGCCTCGGCCGTCGAGAAGAAGAACCCGTACGGCACACGGCACCACATGTCGCGGCCGTTCTGAGTCAGATACCAGACCACATCGGGAAGAACCGAAAATACCTCAGCTGACATCCTGACAATCAAACACAACAGATGGTCACACGCAAGCACAGAGCGTCCGGAGTGAGTGGCTCGGGAGGGTTTTGTGTTCCGCCGAGTCAGACGTGCATTTTGGTGGCCGAGTCGGCGTAGGGGGCAAGTAAGCGTCTGTGAAGTATTTATTTGTATCCTAAAGTGCGTTTTGATGTGTAGCCTCTCCAGGCGTCCGTGACGTCATTCGCTGACGGGTTTGCTGAAACAACGGTTGAAAGCAGCAGCCTGGCTCGTGTACCATCGGTCATTAGTGGAAAATTGTTTGGTAATATGCCCTACCTTTATTCGTGGGTGTAGATCGTCGCTGAGTCGAGACACCATCCTTCCCTTGGGCGGACGCTCCGGGGAGAGGCTGAGCCGACGGCTTTGAGCAGCCGTTCGGAGGAAGCGTTCGCCACGATGGAACTCGATGCTCTCATACAGCAGGAACTCACGGACGTGCTCCCCAATTCAGCAATGAGTGTGGAAGTGGAGCTCGATCTGGGATCCCTAGAGCTCAAGAACCAGATTCTCGAGAGCTTCGATGACCTGATCGCACGAAAGCAATTTCGATTTGGCATCTTGCATGAATTGACCAAACTCCGGCTCATGATTTGTGAAAACGGAAAATTGCGAATTTTGAATCGGTACGCTGGGCCTTTTGACGACGAATATCAGTTAAAAACAGATATCCTGTTGACCAAAGCCGGATTTGAAAACTTATCATTTTCTGAACGAGATGGGCAACAAATTATTGAAGCAACCAGGCGTCCTCACCTAGTCGAATTATATCGGAATGATTTGACCGTCCGAGAGATTGTTGAGCCAGTAGAATGCCTACGATGTCATGAGTTTGCTCAAGAGAACTTCTACTTCAAGGACTACAACTACAATATAGAAATCGCTCGTCAATTCGATTTAAACTCGGACATGTTCGCGGTGTTCGATAAAGGTGGTCGAATTTTGGCCATTGGCCGCTCTGCCGCTCGAGTGCCAGGATACTATTGTCCATTTATGTATGCGACTGAGCAAAACGGCCAACACATCATCGTACCTCCGGAATTTGTGCGATTCTGTGAAGTGATGGTGCTGTTTCGTGACGGTAAGATGGGTTCGGTTGCATTCAAATGTATTGTCGAGGTACTTCTGAAATTCTACTATGAGAACGCACACTATGATTCTTTCTGGACCACCTATGACGTGACCGATGTATACACCGGAACTTATTACAAGAAGCGTTTCCTGCTTTCGGATTATCATAAGATTCTTGTCTATCGAGATTTCGGTGGCAATTGGAATTTGATAAACACCAGAAAAATCAAGGAATTGTATGAAACGCGGCGTAATATATTTCGCTAAAGAAGTCAGATTGCAGGCTGCAGAGAGGCATCAATGGTTATGACAAAATCTGAATTAGACCAGCAATACCGAGGTGAGCTGGACGAGTCCATCACTAGTGTCAATCGCATTGCCGCAGCGATTGGTATTGTGGTTACCAGCTTTCTGATGGTCTACGCAGATCCTGCCAATTTTCGGAAAGAAGTATCTATTTCAACGTTGGGCTTCGATGTGCTGCCGCATATGTTGATTGGCAGAATCATGGGTATCGTTGCCTGTGTGATCTGCTTAATCATAGCCCTTGTTCCAATACTAAAGAGATTTGCATTTTATGGCGGCATTTTTCTGTATTTTGGAACAGTGGTACAGTGCGTTCATTTGGCCGCATCAATGGGTAATTTTGATGCATCGGTCACTGCGTGGATCATGCTCTCTGTTATGATGATCGCCATTTATCCATTGCCGCTGATTTGGACCCTGTGCTTGGCTGTTCTGGGTTATCTGTACTATTTTGTTGCATTTTTTGGATTTTATGATGGTATGGCTGAATTGGCTAACTCCAAGGATCCGCAGGGTCAGCCGCAATTGCGATTTATGATGACATTGATAAATACTGGTGCGACGGCCTTGCTATCATTGGCGCTAAAATATACTTTGCAGAGAATTCGCCGGAAGGAGTTTGATTCACGAAAAGGCTTGGAACACGCAAATGTGGAAATTGAAAAGCTGAATGATAAACTACGCGATGAGAATCTGAAACTGTCTCATGAATTGGAGGTCGCTCGGCATATACAAGAGATTGTTTTGCCTGCGAAAGCAGAATATGGCTCATTTCCAGAGCTAGATATAGCATGCAAGATGAT
>CALLYL010000698.1 GCA_937859535.1 uncultured Myxococcales bacterium | reverse complement strand
CTTGAGAACCGAGAGCAGACCAGTCTGCTGCGGTTCGGTGAGGGCACTGCCGTCAGCCTTGGCTTTGTCGGCAGCAGCTTGGACACCGGCCTTGGCTGCTTCCTCTTTCTGGGTGACCATGGCCGCTGCATCTTGCGTAGCGCCCGTGGCCGTGGTGGACGCCTTGCTCAGGTAGCTGCGTGCTGCAGTAATCGCAACCTGAATCAGGGTGTCCTTGATGCCAAGGTTTTGGGAGGCTGCGGCCACCGCTGGGTCTGCGGCAGTAGCTGAGGTGCCTGCTCCTCCTGACATCGTTGCACAGCCATTTAGCACGCCCGCTAGCATCAGAACACTCAGAATTCGCATGGTCATCGTAGGCTCCTGTCTCGGTTGGTTGTTGTTACTGAACTACGCTGGATCACGACACTCTCCTAGGGAGAGTGTCCGAAGGGTATTCGAGAAGCTACTTCTTTTCGGACGGAGGGGCTTTGTCGGCCTTCGCTGGTGCGCGCTCCCCCAGGACGGAGGTGCTACTGAGGTGTCCTGGGAGGAACTGGTCCATCTTGCCAAGGTACCAAAGTCCGGCGAGGCCAACAAGTGTTACAAGGATCATGTACAGTGCCGAGGGATGCTTCTTTTCTAGATAGGGATCGCGCAGGCTCCGTTCGGATCCAAGAGGAATCGAAGCCACCGATGTGAGTGCTCCACCGAAGGGAACGTTGATGCGCACAAGACCGTTCACGGCCCAGCCGTTCGCATCGAGAATGGGCCCAAGACTGCGCTGTCGTAGCTTGAGCCAAGCAATCAACATCGAGGGCAGTGAGATCGACAGCATCAGAGCGAGAAATCCGAGCGGCATCCATGGACCCAGGCCAAAGAACAGGGCCAGGATGCTGGTGAAGAAGGTCGCAATTCCGCCCACCGCAACGCCGATCGCCGCCACGGTACCGATATCGATCGACTTTTTGGGAGGAGCTTTGCCATCGGCTGGTTTGGTCTGATCAGCAGCAGCGGTCTGGGCGGCTGTGTCTTTGAGCTTGGTGTTCGATTCCGCTTCCGCAGCAGCGGCTCGCTTGGTGACTTGCTCTTCCACCAAGCGGAGGAAGTTCTTATAGGGAGCCCAGAATGCCTGGCGAATGCTGATGGGATTTTCGATGATCTTGGTGATGGTGGCGTCCCAGTCACGACCGTGACGATCGTAGAACACACCGTTTCGACCGACCATCAAGTGATCCGAGTCACCGCCGGTATAGGCCGCAACAATCGACATTCTTTCACCATTTGGGCGCACGCAGTCACAGTAGGTCAGATAGCACTTTGCCAGACTGGCCAGTGCGGCCTGTTTGCCCGCATCTGCTACGGTCACGCAGAGATCACAGCGTCGGCGGTCCAGGTACAGAGAGCCAGACTGAAAGATGGCCCCGCTGCGGTTGTAAAACTCCGAGAAGTTCACAAAGTTGTTGAGCAGCTTGACGAAGTCTCGCTGTAGGTGAAGGAGTCTCAGGAGGGACGCGAGCTGGTTGTAGTCTCCCTCGGCAGCCAAGTCCTTTTTGATGAGCTCCGTCAGTGCTTCCCTGGATCCGCTTTGCGAGATATCCAGGAGTCGCGGGAGTCCAAGCAACTCGACTTTGGTGACAGGCTTCTCTGCACACCAGGTTTGATAGGCCGCTAGCTTGGTCTGCGCAGTGTCCCACTCAGACTCTGTCAAGCGGGCGATGGGTCGGCCAAGGAGCGCTTCCAGGGTGCTCGCAAGCTGGGATAGTTTGGCCGCCCATGCTGGATTGACTCCGTCGGTGAAGGGGAGGGCACGTCCTCCTTCAATGCGGGCCAGGGGCAGCTTGGCAATCTCTTGGGTGGACGTCGTCAGATCCTTGGTGCCAAGCGCTACATACTCCGCATCGGTTCCGTTGAGCGCTGCTACTGCACGACCATCAAACGATGCCAACCGACAGCGCGTAAAGTAGTCATCGATCTTGGGCTTTAGTTCCGACACCAAGGTCGCGGCGGCGGGGGTCTCCGCACCGAGCGGGAGGATGGCTTTGCTGTGCTCCGATTTCCGATTCCAATCGATGAGCTGCTGCGCTTCGGTGAAAAAGGCATCCAACCGAGCCTGATCGATTCCCATCTTGCCACTGCGATCAGGAATGGATCCGTGCGTGGCGATGATTTCCTCGATGACTTTGGTGGATTCGGAGCTGTCCGCAGCATCGGCAACAAGGACTCCGTCTCCGTTGAAGCGATGCGCTGAGAATTGTTGCACCGCAGTGGTGACATCCGCGAGTTTGACCTGGCTTGCACCTCCCTTGGTTTGTCCTTGCTCTTCGAGCACACGTCGTGCGGCCACCAGCAGATCTGTTCCGAGCGAGGTCTTGTCGTTGATGCTGGAGACCGGAAGCTCCTCTCCTCCCTTCATGAGAATATCGAGGTCGGAGAGAGCATCCGTAAGCCAAGTGATGGTCGCCAAAACCTCAGGCACACGGATGCGACCGTCATTATCGGTGTCGATGAGAGACAGGGTCTTGGGATCAAGTTCCAGTCCTTGGACCGGGCAGGCCAGTGCGACCCAAAGTTTTTGATCGAGAGAATGGAGCGCTGCGATATCAGCGCCATTGCGAATGGTAACTTGGTCGATGCCACCCGTACGAACGAACTTCCAGCGATGCTTGGTGCTGTTCATGGTCCCTCTGTACTGGCCGGTACTTTGCATGGGGCATGCCAGGTTCACCGTTCCTGTGAGAGCCGCTGGGTTCGTCACAGAGGATGCTGCGAGGGTTCCTAAGTTGAGGCAATTTGGCCGAAATCGGGGCAGTTTGGCAGGTTGGCTGGATGGCTGGTAGGGCTCGACATGACCGTCGATTGCGAAGGACGTCGACTCTGCCGTGTGGTATGGCCTGGGCCTTGCTACAGAGCGGGCTGAACGCTGAGCAACGCACATTTCCTAGCATGATGATGGACGAGAGGATCCTTTGAAGAACCGACGTCGTGTGACCCCCTGGCTATTATCTTTTGTCGCTGGACTTGCTTCACTGACAGCGACCACAGCTACCGCACAGTCCACCCAAACCGGCTTCGCGCTGAACCGCTACGAACCGACAGCAGCGGGCGAGTGGTCGTTCTGGGTGGATCATCCGTGGTATTCCTCGACTCGGTACTTCGCTGCGGGAATCACCCTGAACTACGGGCACAACCCGCTCGTGTTTGGTGTGGACAATGGCACCTCGGTCGAAAAGACCGTCAACGTGATCGAGCATCAACTGCTTGGACATGTCGATTTGGCTGGTTCGTTTCTCGACCGTGTCCTGATCACAGCCACGCTGCCGGTGACGCTATTAGAACGGGGGACTCCCGCTGGTGGCGTGGAACCGACGCAGGGCGTGGTGGTGGGTGATCCTCGGGTCGGACTCTGGCTCCGCTTGTTTGGCCAGCCCTACCGAAGCGGAATCTCCATGAGCATCGGTGCCAACGCGTGGGTTCCGCTGCGCCAGTTCACCAGCAGTGGCGTCTCTGGTTCATCGAGCGATTCCCACTTTCGGGTGATGCCGAAGCTTGTGCTAGGTGGACTAGCAAGCCGGTTTATGTGGTCGCTGACCGGTGGTTTCTTGTATCGCGCACCCGCGCAGATTGGTACCGCTGATCCCAAAGGCAGCACGGTGGGTTCAGAGATCCAGATTGGTCTGGCGCTCGCGTATGCCGACACCGTGCGCCGATTTGCGATTGGACCGGAAGCACTGCTGAGCACGACGCTGCTCGGCAATGACACGGTGCAGCCCAAGCCCTTTACGTCGGACTACACCAGTCTGGAACTACTGCTGGGTCTGCACTACAACATCGCACGCACAGTGAACATTGGCTTGGCGGGTGGTATGGGTTTGCTGCGGACTCCGGGGACTCCGGACTTCCGTGGCTTGTTCCGCTTGGCGTATGCTCCGATTCGCAAAGAGGAACCGCTCGATCGCGACCGCGATGGCATTCCGGATGTGAGCGATGCCTGTCCAGATGTTGCCGGCATCTCAAGCTGGAACGCCAAGCTGAACGGCTGTCCTGATCGGGACAAAGATGGGGTCGTCGATCAACTCGACATGTGCCCGACCGTTCCCGCTGGTCTGCGTCCCGATCCAAACCAACTCGGCTGCCCGATTGGAGATCGCGACAAAGACGGAGTGATCGATCCAGATGATCTCTGTCCCGATGTTCACAAAGGCGAACGTTCGGACCCGACGCGAAATGGCTGTCCGATGGGAGATCGTGATCAGGACGGCGTCCTGGATGCCGATGATCTGTGCCCGGATACCCACAAGGGAGCGAACCCCGATCCGGTCAAGCTGGGCTGTCCATCAGAGGATCGCGATGGGGATGGCGTGTTCGATTATCAGGATCGCTGTCCAGAGGTTCCGCAAGGTGCCCGACCGGATCCGAATCAGCCCGGCTGTCCGCTTCCTGATCGCGACAAGGACACAGTTCCCGATCCGGTGGATGCCTGCCCAGACACGCCCGGTGCTCCGCATCCGGATGCCAAGAAGAACGGATGTCCGGGGCTGGTAGAGGTGAAGGGCGGACAGCTCATCATCGTTCAGCCGGTGTTTTTTGCCACGAACCGCGATGTGATCCTCGCCAAGAGCTTCCCGGTGCTGCAATCAGTGGCAGATGCACTGACCGCGACTCCGGCGATTCGCAAGCTGTCGATTCAGGGTCACACCGATGATCGCGGCAAGCATGTCTACAACGTGGACTTGTCGGCGCGTCGGGCGAAGAGCGTGCTCACGTGGCTGACCACCAAAGGTGGAATTGCTGCGGACCGTTTGGAGTCGCAGGGCTTTGGTCCCGATAAGCCCATCGCCGACAACGCCACACCGCAAGGCCGCGAGAAGAACCGTCGCGTCGAGTTCTTGATCCTCGATCCGGCGAGTGGTATCAACGTCAAGGTCTTGGATGCCAATCAGGTGTCGGTACCTGATTCCCCGGACCAGAGCGATCAGTCGACCGGGAAACTCCGAGGGCGATAACCGTTCGCGGATGAACCCTGCATGCGGTGCATTCAAGTCTTGGGCTCGGCTGCACCGCCGAACCAACTTAAGAAACGAAGCTAGTTGTTACAGGAGCGGCACATGAAATCAGATCGTAGAAATCGCGTCACGCGACGTGGTGTGCGTTCAATGAAAAAGAGCCTGGTGGCAGGACTCCTTTTGTCGGCAAGCTGCGCGGGCGGCGATGGGACTGAGGCGCAGCCGGTTCAGGTTGCGGCGAGCAGTCCGGTGGTGGCCCAGCTAGAGCAGCAGCTCGCGGGTCAGGATGGCGATGCGGTTGTCTCGATGCCGGGTACGATTCTCAATACGTACTCGACGCTGGGCATGCCGGCTGTCAAAGGCGACAAGAGCCTTACGGTGACCAATGCGACCGATTTGAAAGATGCTCGGACTGGAGCAGCGCTAAAGAAGGGCGACCTGCTCATGCTGTACCAAGCGCAGGGCGCAACGATTGATACCACCAATGATCCGAAGAAGTTTGGCACGGTCTCGGCACTCAACGGCACCGGCAAATTCGAGTTTGTCACCGTCGAAAGTGTGGCCGGTAACATCGTGGTCATCGGCGCAAGCTGTAGCGGTCTTCAGAACGCCTATCCGACCGCCGCAAAGACCCAAGTCATCCGCGTGCCGCAGTTTAACAGCCTGAAGATCAATCCCGGCGCTTCGGTGGTTTCCAAGATTTGGGATGGAACCAGTGGCGGAATCGTTGCGGTGCATGTCCTGACAGATACTCGGATCGAGGGTTCCATCGATGTCACCGCGCAGGGTTTCCGTGGCGGCAGAGTGGATACTCTTTCGAACGCGATCAACAGTCCCAAAGTGACCAGCATGTTCAGCAAGGATCCCGCACAAGGGGCCGAGCAGGGCGAGGGCATTTCCGGCAGCCAAGACGATTATCAAATGGGGGTTGGCAAGTATGGTCGTGGGGCACCTGCCAATGGCGGTGGTGGTGGCAACGCTCACAATGCGGGCGGTGGTGGCGGTGCCGGTGGTGGCGATGTGACCAAGTGGAGCGGCCACGGAGTCATGGACAAGACCGTGACCGGCGGCATGACCGCTTGGGCGCTGGATCAAGCGTTCAAGGACAACGGCAATCTGTTTACCAGCGCAACGGGTGGCGGCCGTGGTGGTTACAGCACGTCGCGAGTCGCCATGGCGGGTGCTGCCGATCCAACGGTGGATGCTCCGGGGGATGCCAAGTGGGGTGGTAACTTGCGCTACGATGTGGGTGGACTCGGCGGACATCCGCTGCAACCAGCAGCGGGCTTTGAGCTGTTCTTGGGCGGTGGCGGTGGTGCTGGCGATCAGGACAGCAACTCCGGTGGCAACGGCGGTAGCGGCGGTGGGGTGGTCATTCTGATATCAAACACCGTCACCGTTCCGATGGGCAGTGGCGGAATCATTCAGGCCGGTGGCGGCGATGGTGCGGATACCGGTAACAGCCATAGCGATGCAGCCGGTGGTGGTGGCGGTGGTGGGTCGATCTTCCTCCTCACTGGTAAGGCGGTTGATCCGAACGTGCAGCTTCTCGCCAATGGTGGCTATGGTGGTTCGCAGAAGCGTAGCCCGAGCGATGTTCTGGAGGCCGACGGTCCGGGCGGCGGTGGTGGTGGCGGCGTCATTGTCTATATGGCGGGTGGCAAGCCGACGGCCTCTGCGAAGGGACAGACGGGTGGCACCAGCGTAGCATCCACCATGGCCAAGTTCCCATCGAACGGTGCCACCAATGGCAACGACGGCGTGATCATCGAGGCACCGCGGCAACCGATGGTGATGGGAATGCCAGCCGGTTATCCGATTTGCCTTCCGGCGGATGTGCAGGTGACGGTGGTTCCTCCGGCGGGTATGGTGCAGCAAGGGATGAAGGCGGACTACACCGTTACGGTGAAGAACTTCGGGGAAAATCCGGCGCTCGGTACGGACATTCTGACCACGCTGCCTCCAGGGACCGATCCATCGAAGGTTACTTGGACCTGCATGCCGATGGGCGTGGGGGTGATGTGTCCAGGTGGCATGACCATGGGAGTTGGGGAGCTTCCGAAGCAAGCAGACCTTCCCAAAGATGGTTCCTTGGTGTTCAAGGTATCGGTACCTGTGCCGCAGCCAGCGACGAATCCGAGCCTGGATCTGGGTGTTTCAGCGTACCCACCACCGGGCTACACCGATCCGAACCTGATGAACAACAGCGCGACCGGGAAAGCTTCGGTTGCGGGTGTGGTGGTCAAGCAGCCGGTCTCGGACCTTCAGGTCAGCGTGACGAAGAGCCCAAGTTCCCCGAATCCGGGGGATGAAACCACGGTGACCATTTCTGCCAAGAACAACGGACCGGATGCCGCAGGCAAGCCAGTGGTGGTCTTCACGATTCCTCCAGGAAGTGTGATTACGCAGCCACCTCCGATGCCGGGCGACCCGCTGTCGCAGTGGTCCTGTACAGCGAATGGGACGACCTATACCTGCACCATGAAGATGGATCTGCCGCCGGGAACGACGGCACCGGATCTGGTGGTGAAGTTCAAGACGCCGACGATGCCGGGAACGGGCGGAACG
>CALLYL010000697.1 GCA_937859535.1 uncultured Myxococcales bacterium | reverse complement strand
TCAGGCGTCGATAAGATTGTCTTCACCGGCTCTGTCCCAAATGGTCGTCGAGTCCTCGAAGGCAGCGTCCAGAACCTCACCCCGGTGGTCCTCGAGCTGGGAGGCAAAGACCCGCTGATCGTCTGTGATGACGCCGACCTCTCGCAGTCCGTCGCAGGAGCACTCGCTGGGGTGTTCATCTGCTCCGGTCAGATGTGCCTCGCTGCCGAGCGCATCTACGTCATGGACGGCATCTACGACCGTTTCATCGAGCGAGTTGTCGAGGAAGCCCGCGCCCTTCGCCAAGGCGATCCCCTCGCTGGCAATGGTGCCGATATCGACGTGGGTGCGATGACCATGCCGCACCAAGTCGACATCGTCGAGCACTTGGTCGCCGATGCCGTCCAAAAAGGTGCCAAAGTTCTCGTTGGTGGCGGACGTCGTCCCGGCGGCAATTTCTTCCAGCCAACCGTCCTCATCGACGTCGACCACAGCATGGCGATCATGCGCGAGGAAACCTTCGGTCCCGTGATGGCCATCATGCGCGTCCGTGACGATGAGCACGCCATTGAACTGGCCAACGACAGCGTCTTTGGCCTCGGTTCCACGGTGTTCAGCAAGGATCAAGCACGGGCCCGTCGTCTCGCCGACCGACTCATCGCTGGCTCGACCTGCATCAACGACTACGGCTTGGCCTACATGGTGCAAGGTCTGCCGTTTGGTGGCGTTCGTCAGTCCGGCTTCGGTCGTCTGAACGGTCGCGAGGGTCTCCGCGCCTGCTGCAACGCCAAGGCCGTCGTTGGTGATCGCTTTCCGATCCACATTCCTTCGAAGATTTACCCGGTCAAGCCCGGCGACTACGAGATGGTCCGTGCTGCGGTCAATCTCATCTATCGACCGCTCGATCTGGCGGGGATCAAGGCGAGGGCGCAAGCCGTGGTCGATGTCGTTCGCCACGGCCTCGGTCTTGGCTAACGACTACGGAGCATGAGCAGCGGTGGGCGGAGCGTGCCCTGCTTCACCGCCCGGTTCATGCAGCCCTGGCTTTTCGATGTCGTGAAGTGCATCGACCACCGAAGTCCTCACCGCGAGCAGAGGAGCCGGCACGAGTCCTCCCGCCAGCAGCAGTCCAAACAGCGCCACCGCCACCCAGCGCTCTCTCGGTAGGAGATCCGGAAACGAGTTCTCCGTGGATGAGTTCCCTGCCCGATCACCGAGGAAGACCCGCTGAAACGCCAAGAACAGCAGGATTCCGTTTAGCGCCGTCGTGATCAGCACAATCACCGCCGCGATCGAGTGATGATCGAGCAGACCTTGCACGATCAAGTCCTCCGAGACAAAGCCGAGCGTGCCCGGAGTCCCAACGGCAGCCACCCCAAGCAGCAAAAAGCCCGTCGCCATGCGCGGGGCCGTTCGCACCAGCCCGCCCAGTTTGCGAACGTCGCAGGTTCCCGTCCGCGCATAAATCGAGCCAATCAGCAGTGCCAGACCGGTGCGCACCACCACTGTTCCAATCGCATGGATCAGCGCACCACTTACGCCCGGCGCATTCATCGAGGCAATCCCTGCTAGCAAGAACCCCTGCTGGCTGATCCAAAAGTAGCCGAGCATCCGACGAAGGTCGTACTGCGCCATCGCCAAGATCGCGCCATAGGTGGCGGTCAGCAGCCCGAGCGGCAGGAGCAGGGGCATGGCCTGCATGAACAAGTCCGGAAACAGCGGCATCATCACCCGGGTCATCAGGAACAATCCGAGCGGCGTCGCAAACGCGGTGAGCACCAGCGGTGCCGAGCCTCGCTCGCTGAGTGGGACAATCCAAAAGTGGAACGGGAAGCAGCCCATGCGGACCAGGGCCCCCATCATCACCAGCCCCCCCAGCCAGTTCGGCAGCGGATCGTCGATTTGCCGCTGCGCCAGCGCAATCAGGTCATACGGTGTCTGTACGGCCGCCCCGCTCTTGGCTCGCAGCACCCCCAGCAGCAGCACAAAGCCCATGAGCGGCAGCGAGCTGGCCACCCCCAGAATGCCCATCATCCGCGCACCGCCGCGTTCACCACGGGCTCGCAGCTCGCCGAACAGAGGCAAAAGCGAGGCGATCCAAAACAGCAGCAAGATGCTCAGGTCAAGTGAGACCAGGACGCCGAGCAGCAAGCTCTCCGTCAGCAGTATCTGACGGATCAGCACGCTGGTCATCAACCGACGCGGGGCCGCAATCAGGACGCCCAAGATGATGCCCGCCGAAACCGGCAACAGCACCGCGCTCAGGCCATCAATGCCGACGTGATAGCGAATCCCCAAGACGACCGGCGCCCATACCGCCTCACTGCGCGCAAACGCATGCTCTGCGCCATCGCGCACAAACGCCCACAGCGACAGCAGCACCACCAGCGTCGAAGTCAAGATTGCCGCCGGTCTCACGGCACGGTCGAGCATACGCCCGCGCACAGCCAACGACACCCCCAGCGGCAGCGCCCAGATCAGCGTCATCAGCCACAGATCAGTCTTCATGGCGACCCTCCTTGGCCACGGGCGAGTGACCCATCAGCCAGCCGACCAGCGCGTCTTCGCGTCGACCGAGTGACCGCGCCACCGCAAGCAGCGGCCTCGCCACCCAGCGATCTAGCACCGCCTCGATGGCAAAGCGCTCGATCGCGAGTCGATACAAAAACCGCTGGAAGGAGGATGTCTCGGTGCTAGCGGTCAGCTCGACCGGAACCGGCCCCGCACCACCCTCCGCCCGACGACGAGCCAGCGCGTCCTGCAACGTCGAAGGGGTCCGCAAAAACTGGTAATAGCGAAGCAGTGAGTGGGCCGCCAAGTGCAGCAGCGCCAGCTTGGGTAGCCCGAGCGCGCACTCGACGAACATCAGACCGACCTGACTGATCGTCGCGTAGGCCAGGCCGCTTTTGGCATCGGCAGAGACTTGCCCGGACAAAGCGGCCATCACCGCAGTCACCGCCCCAATCACCAGCACGCAAAAACGAGCGAGTGGCGCTTGCTCCAGCACCGGTGCCGAGCGAATCAGCAAATACACCCCCATGTGGACCGAGAGCCCCCCATAAAAAACAGCGCTGGAGGCGGTCGGCCCCTCCATCGCCCGGGGCAGCCAACCACCAACGGGAATCTGCGCGGACTTGCCCATGGCCGCAAACAGCAGGCACAACCCGACAAAGGATGCCGTCGCCCCACCATGCGACCCCGCGACGTGCTCGAAGATGTCTTGGTACGCCGAGCTATGCAGCCAGCCGTGCAGCGCAACCGCGCCGACCAGTAGTCCAATGTCGCACAGTCGATACGTCACCAGCACCCGCAGCGCCGCTCGCACCGGACCTTGGCGCTCTTGGAAGAAACCCACCAGCAACACCGAGGTCCAGCCCACGATCTCCCAGCCCGCCAGGAGCAGGTCGTAACTTCCGCCCAGAACCAGCAGCAGCACCCCCACCGCAAAGGTCAGCATCAGGACGAAAAAGCGAACAAAGCCCGGCTCGCGATGGAGGTAGCGCTGCGCAAAACGACTCGTGGCCAGAATCAAAACCGCAGCCACGGTCGATACCACCACGCTTGCGAGATCGAAATACAGCCGTAGCTCGAGGGCGTAATCACCGCTACGGTAGATGTCCAGTAGTTGCAGGTCGACCGGCTGCCGTCCCTGACTCAGCCACATGGCAGTGCCCGCACAGACCGATCCAACGCTGAGCCACAGCGCCAGGTGAGCAATCGCAACGACCACGTGTTCACGCGGGCGATTCTGAAACAGCGCCAGCGCACCGATCAGCAGGGCCCCCAGCGCTGGCCAGCCCGGTGCCAACGCCGCGAAATGCCAAATGGCTTGCGAGGAAATCATCGGGCACCTCCCGATGTACCGACAAGCCGCGCTGGCGGCAGAAAGCTACGATGTCCTTGGTAGTACGAATGCCAGGACAAGGTCGTTGGCACCGAGTCCGCTTGTGGCACCTCGCCCCCCGCTGGCACCCAGGGCACAAAGCCCTTCGTGGGCACAAACAGCAGCATCTCGCCCGTCTCGGGATCAACCGAGATCACCTGAACCCAGGCATTGTTGACAAACTCGGCAACGCCCGGCTGACGCTCCAAGATCGCCGCCAGCACGGCCGGGCGATTCTCGATGACGATCTGCAATCGGATCGGCTCGTGGATTTCCACCATCTGCCAGGGTAGGCCCGTGCGAAGGTCGCTCGAGGCACCGTTCATCACCCCAAACAGGCCGGTGACGTTGTGCGGCAGCTTCGTGCCAGCCCCCAGTCGCTCGTTATCCATGGTCGAGAAAAAATACTCGAGGTTGATGCCTGCACCGACCGGCGTTACCGCCGCCAGCGTTCGCTCCAGAATGGCCCCGGTGGGATCAATCGTCGGATCGTAAGACACCAGGAAGGCCCGCCGATCGAGGAACAACCCTTGCGACAGCGCTCGCCGCCCGACAATCGCGGACGCATTGGTCGCGTGTCCCAGTTCCGGGCGGGCCTGACTCAGGTCCGCGCTCCGTTCGTCGACATGCTCCATGGCCAGCGCCGCACTCAGCCCGAGCGGTGCCGACTCGAAGCGTCGCGCCCTCTCCCGTGCATTGTCCGCCAAGGCCCGCGCCAGGATGTCCTTTTGCCGCTGCAAGTCGGGCCACAGCGATTCGGGCACCTCTTCCTCATCAAACAATCTGATCGTGTCGTCGCAGGTATCATGAACGCCACCGACGAAGCGAGTCCCGTCGGGAATGTCGATCCCTCGTGTCCGCAGCAGTGCCCGCACCTCGTTGCGATTGGCCATTCGCGCAAACAGACGGGCATTGGGACCACCGCTGCGACCGCCACACGCACCGCAGGCATACGCTGCAAAGTGCGGGTTGTTCACGCTGTGCGAGTCGTGACCAAGGATGATCACCAGCTTGGCAAAGCCACGGGTCAGCCCAATGTTCTCCAGCAGCGTTCCCACCCGGTCCGCCTTCTCGGGAATCAAGAAGCCCGACTGGAGCGCTTCGCCAGCCGCCGTGCTGCCTTCGCCTCGAACCGACAGGTGAGTTCGAACCTGAGGCAAAAGCCTATTGCTGACTCGACGACGCATCCGCGCCGCGACCTTGGGCGCAAAGATGGTCAGAAGCAGTGGCACCGCAGCCCACAAACCACTCGCTGCCGTCAGAATCGAGCCCAGGACCAGTGACCGAGACGCCACCTTGTAGGTTTCCGAGACCCGACTCCAGCGTGCTTGCCGACGCTGACGCTTGGCGTAGTCCGCCACATGAGCCTCGTCCGGTTCTTCGACAATCTTGTGCCGCGGCGTCACCACCACCGGACAGAGCGGAAAGGTCGATGGATCATCGATGCCCTGGTACGCGATGGCCAGGTTGAAAAAGCCCGCCGTGCCAAAGGTCTCCACCCGACTCGAAGCCACTTCGATGTGACGACGTAGCGATTCTTCGCGGTCATCGATGCAGCACACCACCTGAAGCTCCGGGGGCTCGGTCGCTCGCGAGATGGCTTCTGGGTGGGCCTGCCGGGCCGCCCGGTTCGCGGCCAACCCGGTGAGCAGCTCATCCCGATAGTTGCGCTCGAACGCTTCTTGCCACAGCCGTAGACGGGTCTCCGGTGAAAAGCCATGCAGCCAGTCGACCAGCATCTGGGCCTCACCGGCACCGAGAGAGCGTAAATCCTGCGGCCGAATCCCAGCGAGCTGCATAAGCTGAAACAGCGACCACGCCAGCGAGGAAGAACCGGATGCGTCAGCCTCCCTCACCATCTGTCCGCTGAGCCAGCCCCGCAGTTCTCGAAGCGGTCCACTGAATCCGAGCCGCCCGGCAATGTCGACAAAGGCCAGTTCATCGAGTTCCAGCCGCACCGCCAGGAAGTCAATGAGTCGTACTTTGGCCCGCTTGCTCAGGATCGGATCGTTGTTGTTTTCCAGACGAGCAAACATTCCCGCCCACCCGGCAAGATGCAGCAGCGTCTGCGTCACATACTCTTCCAGTTCATCGTCCGCGATGCCCAGTTCATCGAGCAGCGACAGCACCTCGTGCTCGGCATCATAGCCTTCGCGCTGATGCGCCCGAATCCTGCGTCCAAGCTGTCGACTCCACGCCGGACGCACCACCAAACCAGCGGTCATGATGTCTTCCCAGACGAGGTAGAAGCCCTGCATCCGGTCCGGCATGGTCCACTGCGCCTCACCACGGTCCAGGAAGGCCGCCGCCAGCGGAATCAAGGTCTGATGAACCAGTTCGCAGGGATCCTCGCCGCTCAACCGCAACAGGGGCTCGCGAAAGAACATCGGTCCCGTGGCCGCCGGACCTGGCACATGCACCATCGCCGTCAGCTCTTGGCAAGCGGCCCACAGCGCGCCGACCATGGCCGCCTCGCTCTCAGAACTTGCCGATACCGAGTCCGCGTTTTGCACGGACAGCAGCCGCTTGCGGGCGGGCTCGGGAATGTCAGGCCGGAGACGACGACTGGCTTCGGTCTCGCTTAGCAGCCAAGGCAACCCCGCCACGCTCGTCTCATGAAGGCCATGTCGCATCGTCAGAAAGGCCAGCGTTTCGGGGGCCGGCACCCGCTGTGGCCAGTCGGGCGGACGAGCCGCAGCCTCGGTGCTGGATAGCACGGCCCGCAGGTCCGCATCGCCAATCCGACCACGTTGCAGGGCATTGCGGTAGGTCCGTTCGGGCAGGAACATTCGGGCCCGCAACCGACGACCGGCGACCGCGAGCGCATCAAAAAACGGTAACGACTGAAACGCGTGAAGCGTGTTGTGGTGGACGAAGACTTCTAACGGTGCCTGGGCGGGCAGATAGTGCGCCGCGTGCTCCAGCGCGTGCAGGAGCAACGACTGGCGGCTATGGCCGTCTGGCTGGTGATTTCGATCAGGTGACCCCATGGCGTTCTCCTTGGCCGATTCGGCCTATGGAGCTGCGTGCAACGTTTTCTCGACTGGCCCTTCGCGACTCCAGGGTCGCAAGGGATACCAGCCCCCCTCCATTCGCCGTGGAACGTAAGCGGGTCGCCCAGGGGACGACCTAGCAACGAAATTCAGAGCGTTTGCCCTACGTTCTCACGGGTCCACGCCATAGCCCCGGCGAAGGAGGACCACGCAACGGTAACGCTGCTCGCAGAAACAGAAGCAGGTCTAGACCCCCCTCAGGGCGACGATATCGCCAGCTCCGCAGCAGAGGAGTGCCCACCACGGGCTTCGACAGCGCCTGCAAAAACTCGCAGACTTCGACCCCCACATCGCCATCACGCGATGCATCGTCATCATCGACTTCGACGGTCGCATTTTCATCGACCCGCTGTCGCTCAGAGCCCGGCGCGTCCTGGGGCAAATAGCTCGCGGTCGCCTCCACCAGTTGCCCGGCGCTCGCCGACCAGCCGCCGCCGCCCTGTACGAGCAGCATCAGCAGCAGCGTAAGCAGCCAGAATCGTGCCAGCAGCGACCTCATCACGGCCCATGCTAACAGCCCAGACCGCAGACGCAAGAGAACTAGCCCCCAGCGATTGCAATGACGCGGGCGCGCAGCTTGTCGGCCACTATCTCGGCAGCACGCAGCTTGTCGGATGGTGTCACATACGGCACCACCTCGCTCATACTATCCAGCACTTCGCCGTCCTGTAGCGAGGTCATCCGAGTGACGACTCGCAGCAGCTTGCCCTGTTTTTCAAAGGAGCCCTGCACCACCACCTCGGCCCCGAGCACCTTGCCGAGCTTTGCCGCCGTCGCCTTGTCGATGTACTCCTCTTTGCCACGCACCAGCTCTTTCAGGTTCTGCTCGTCGAACTGATTGCGCTCGAGCAGCTTCACCCGCTTGCGCACCGCCGGACTGTTGGCAAAGGTGTCGATCAGCACCTCGCCCAGTCCCTCGCACAGCACCCCCAGCTCGGCATCTTGGGCCAGGTTGCGAAACTTGAGCACAGCCACCCGCAACGGCCCGGTACTGGCTCGCTGAAGCGGCGCTGGCAGAGGCGACGGGGGCTGTGACGGCAGCGATGGTGCTTCGACGTCTGGTCCCGAAGGAGGCAGCGGCGGCGGCAAGGGCGGCGGGCTCTGTCCCGGGGATGGATTCGTCGGCCCCATCCCAGCTTCTGCGCCACGATCGACCTGACCCAGCGGCCTCGAAGAGTCTTGCGATGCCCGCACCGTAGAGTTGCCGTGGTTGCGACGCGAGCCTTTGCCGACTGCCAGCATCAAGATCACCGCCGCAAACAAGCCCATTCCCGCTGCGCCCATCACCAGTGGTCGGGACACCATCGTCCGGCGAGGTGCCGGTGCGGACTGCTCGGTGGTGCCCGAAATGATCTCGTGCGCAATCAGGGACGCTTCCCGAGACACATCCGAGCAGCTCTGCACCCGTGCGCCGACGCTCTTTTCGGTCATCCGCTCGATCAGCCGTCGCAGCGAGGCGGGCACGTTGGGTACTTCATCGCGCAGGTCGGGCAGCGGCTCATTGATCTGCTTCATCGCCACCGCAACCGCGCTCTGTCCGGTAAACGGCGGCTTGCCCGCGAGCAGATGAAACCCGACCAGCCCCAGCGCATAAATATCGGCCCGCGCATCGGCAGCCTGGCCCGACAGCACCTCCGGTGCCATGTAGTGCAGCGTCC
>CALLYL010000696.1 GCA_937859535.1 uncultured Myxococcales bacterium | reverse complement strand
ACGGCCATCGATGAGGTGAAGGTGTCTCCGTTTCGGTGTGAGCGGTGCGGATGCGGGCTGATTTGCGGGCCGCAGGAATTGCTTTTGTGCTCGACGTGTCTTCCCGCTGAAGTCGTCGAGCTGCGCGCTGAAATTCTGGCTCTGAAAAAACAGCGTTGGAAGCCTCGAACCGAAGTCGTATGCGTTAGCTGTGGTGCGGGACTCTGTGCGCCGGGTAGGCACGAATCATGAATGCCCCTTATATCCCCGTGCCGCCTCGAAAGTATCTGACCAAAGCCGGTGCCAAGAAGATTGGCCAGGCGCAGCACAAACGGAAGATCGAGCGGCTTGTGAAGGCTACCGGCCTATCTGATTCCGAAGTCGAGCGGAAGCTTGCACTCGGAATGGGCTGGTGTAAGGCGCACGGCTGGCGACCGTGGATCCGCTGCGACCGGTGCAAGATCGCGGACACGCAGAAGCGCCGTAAGAAGGCATCGCAAGTGGTGTCCGAGCTGCGCGAGCACAGCCCGCTAGGGCAGCTCGTCAAGACCGGCCGCGAGCTGCGCGAGCAGCAAGCACGACAGCTCACGTTAGCTTTTGAACCAAAGCGCAAGTAACAGCCGCGAAACCGGGGGGATTCAAGGCGCTGGAGGACTCATGCAGGACTCAGTACGGGCGGAGTGTATCCGCCTCTCGACGATGGGCATTGCTTGTCACTGGGTGCGACCTCGCGACAAAGCCCCGATCCACTACGGCTGGGCCAAGTGCGGTTGGCTTTCGCCGTCCTACCTCGATTCGACGTATCGACCTGGATACAACGTCGGAATTCATACGGGCCGAGTGGTCAACGCCCCCGTGCAACTTGTCGCGGTGGATCTCGACAGCGAGCAGGCGCTTCTCTGGGCACTGCGCAACCTCCCAGTCAGCACGCTGCGAACCAAGACGAGCAAAGGAGAGCACTGGTTCTATTTGGCACCGAGTGGCGTCTCGGTTGGCAATCGAGCCAAGCTCATCATCGACGGAGCAAGAATTGACATCGACCTACGGGGCGATGGCGGGCAAGTGGTCTGCGCTCCCTCGGTGCATCCTTCCGGGTTCGTTTATCAGCAGCTCGGACACTGGAATGAGTTTGGGCTGTCGGGTTTGTTTAGGTTCGACCCGTCGTGGTTCCCAGTTGTGGTGTCACGTCCGGCACCACCATCTAAGACGGAGATATCCGGATCAGTCTCTACAAATTCTCTTCTTTACCGTCGGGCGGAAGGACTTCTGAAGGCCATGATTCGCAAAGGAGAGGTCTACGAGCGGGGCAGAGGTCAAGGAAGCAAGGTTTTTACAGCGGCGCGCATCCTTCAAAACGACTTCGGCTTATCGGAGTCGGACACCTACCACTTACTAGCCACCATCTACAACCCAGCCTGTCCGCAGCCCTATGACGAGATATCGCTTCGCCGAAAAGTACGCCAAGCCTCAACGAACGGTCATAGCGTGACTCGTCATTTCACGGTGGTGCGCTAGATGGACGCCCTGGACATTTTGATTGGAGCGGATGAGAAGCGGGTCAACGATGAAGCGGTGCTTGCCCTGTCGAAGTGCAGCGAACTTTTCCAGCGAGCAGGTGAGCTGGTGCGGGTCGTCGAGCACCTAGATGACGGCCGTTTATCGCCACGCATTGAGACGCTACCGGACGCCAGCTTGCGGGAGAAGCTGGCCGAGTTGGTGACCTTCCGTGCCAAAGGATCGGCGCATGTACACCCGCCGGATTGGTGCGTGCGCGCTGTCGCGGCGCGAAGCAACTGGAAAGGAGTGCGCCGTTTGCAGAGTCTGGTCGAGTACCCGGTCCTGCTGAAGAGTGGCCAAGTGCTACAAAACCCTGGCTACGATCCAGAAAGCTTCCTTCTCTATCAGCCGAGCGGTTCCTTCCTTCCGGTGGCGACGTCGCCTACGGATGAGGAACTACAGAAGGCACGCGATCGGGTGCTCGACCTGGTCGTGGACTTCCCCTTTGCTCAGCCGGTACACAAGGCTGCGTGGCTCGCCGGTGCGCTGACGATGTTTGCGAGGCCCGGTTACGATGGCAGCACTCCGTTTTTCTGCATCGACGGCAACGTGCGCGGAAGCGGGAAGTCGCTGCTCTGTGACGTGGCGGCGATGATCGCGACGGGTCGACGAGCACCGCGAACCACGCAGGTATCCGACGAAGCCGAAGAGCGAAAGCGGATTACCGCCGTCGCACGGGCTGGGGATTCGCTCATACTGATTGACAACATCGCAAAGCCATTCGGGAACGGCAGTTTTGATAGTGCCCTCACGTCGACGACGTGGAAGGAACGCCTGTTAGGTCAGTCGGAGATCCAAAGCTTCCCGCTGCTCACCGTCTGGTGGGGGACAGGCAACAACATCCAATTTCGGGCCGGTGCAGATACCGCACGGCGCACCCTCCATATCCGTCTGCTCAGCCCAGAGCAAAACCCAGAGAGTCGTACAGACTTCAAGCACCCGAACCTGATCGCCCATGTGCTGAGCAATCGACCGCAGCTTGTAGCCGACTGCCTCACCATGCTTCGGGCACATGCAGTCGCCTGCAAGGCAGGCACTGCACCAAAGCTCAAGTCGTGGGGGTCGTTTGAGGGTTGGTCCCACGTAGTGAGGGGGGCGATCGTGCTGGCCGGTCTTCCCGATCCCCTAGAAGCCCACGAAGAGCTGGCGAGGCTGGCGGATACGACAGCGAATGCCCATGCCGACCTGGTGCTCGGCTGGCTCGACATGTGCGAACAGCAGAAGGCACCCGACGGATGCACAGCCCGCGAGGCGCTGGAGTGGCTCAAAGAAGACCTACAGGCCCGCGAAGAAAACATGATCAAGGAGCTGCGATTTACCCGGTTGCACGATGCGCTGGGGGAATTGAGCCGTTGCAACGGTAGGCCCTTGCCCGACGTCAACGCTTTGGGATGCACACTTCGGGCATACCGGGATCGGACGGTAGAGGGATACCGGCTTGAGTCTGGCGGGAAGCGGTCTGTGAAAGGAGGTGGTCAGCAATGGAAGGCCACCAAACGCTAGGGATGCTTACTCCCGAAGACGTGGCCGAGCTGCTGAAGGTTGGGATACGCCAGGCGCGCAGAACGATGGCGCAGCTCGGAGCGGTCCGGATCAATGAACGGGGCGAGCTGCGCCTAAGCCGCGCAGCGCTGCAAGAGTGGATGGGGGGACGATGGCCAGTCGAGACATCACCAGCCGAAGCAAGACCGCAGCCCGCCCCGCCGATCGGCTCGCTGCGCATCGTTCAACCCCGCACCAAACCCAAAGCTACACAGTCCACCACGCGCTAATCGATCTGCTCACTCGCGGAATGTCCGACAACGCCGATGGTACCCGGTCCTGCTATGAGCAGCGATCGGGCCATCTGGTGCGTCTGCTCGGCGATGCCGAGCTATCTAGGCTGCACGTCGATGCCGTGCAGTCGTACGTGGACACTCGAGTGTCAGAAGGTGCAGCACGCGAAACGGTTCGCAAAGAGCTGTGCGTGTTGAGGCGCGCTGTCCACCTGGCAGGCCGGCGTGGTGTGGAGTGTCCAGAGCCAGCGGCCATCATGCCGCGCTTTCGCCCTCGCTACGTCCCGCGCAAGCAATGGCTTTCCCCCGAGCAATTCGAGGAGCTGCTTATCTACCTGTCAGAAGAGCGGCGCTTGTGGCTGCTCGCAGCGGTGTACCTGGGTTGCCGTTTGGGCGAGCTGGAGAGCCTGCGGTGGGAAGATGTCGCAGCCAACCTAGCCGCCATCCATGTGCGCGGTCGAAAGACCGTAGGCAGTGATCGGAAGGTGCCCATCCATCCGCGACTTGCCGAGCAGCTCGGGAAGCGCCGCCGGGTGTCCGGTCCGCTGCTGACCAGGTGGCAAAACGTGCGGCGTGATCTCGCCCTGGCATGCAAAGCGCTGGGCATTCCCAAGACCACACCAAACGACCTACGCCGCACCTTCGCAAGCTGGCTTGTACAAGCCGGTGAAAGCTCGTTTGTCGTGTCGCAGCTCCTGGGCCATTCGAGTTCCACGATGGTGGAGCGCGTCTATGGCCGTTTGGCCGATCACACGCTGCGCTCTGCCGTTTCCAAGCTTCCGAAGTAGCTACACCGGCTTTTCTCTCGCTGATCGCTGTTCTTTCGTTCAGTGATCAGCGGTTTTGACACGTCCCAGCAAAATCCGCGTGTCAACGGCTCAGCGGATTTTCGTGCGTCCGTCGCTGTCGTTTTTGCATACTGATTATTTATTCAGTATCAACTTTCCCCATGAATGGAAAACATCGGTACTATCGGTACGCAGCGACGGAAAACCCGACCATTCTATCGGTACATCATCGGTACATCATCGGTATGCATCGGTCCACGTATGTATTTTGGCTCACTGTTTGTAGCCGATTACATACCGATGGTGTACCGATGGCATTTCATCGTTTATCGTCGGTGCGCTCTTTTGCTTGTACCGATAGTACCGATGGTTTTGGTCGGTTCGGGATCGGCAGTTTGTCCGCACGATGTCCGCAAACGACCTCAAACGACCTCATCGGACCTCAAACGACCTCATCGGACCTCAAACGACCCGATCAAGGCCCACTACCAGCGCTCTACATCCCCCTTTGTAGAGCAATCCCCCGTCGGTGCTCGGAGCCGGAATCGAACCAGCGACACGCGGATTTTCAGTCCGCTGCTCTACCTGCTGAGCTATCCGAGCGAAAAGCGAGACGAACCCTAGCTTCCTTGGTGGTTTTGCGTCAAGCGGTTTTTTGCGGATTTAGCCTTTGACGCCACCTTGGGTGAGTCCACCGATGAGGTGCTTTTGGAGAGCGAAGAACAGCGCCATCACCGGCATCGAGACGAGGACCGCGCCGGCCGCGAAGTGGCCCCACTCGGTTGCGTAATCGCCGACATAGTGGTTGAGCATGACCGGCAGGGTGTAGTTCTGTGGGCGACTCATAAACGTGGCGGCGAGGATGAACTCGTTCCAGGCGGTGAGGAAGCAGAACAGCGCAGTGACCGAGATCGCTGGGCGGGCGAGCGGCAACACCACGCGGTAGAACGCATCGAAGCGACTGCCTCCATCGAGAAGAACTGCTTCCTCGAGCTCCTGCGGCAAACCATCAAAATAGCCCTTCAGCATGAACACGCAAAAGGGGATCGCCGTCGTCGCATAGCACAGGACCAGGCCGCCCAGGTGATTCAGTAGGTGCAGCTTTTCAAGCACGACATAGAGCGGAATTGTCGTCACCACACCGGGGAACATCTGGGCAAACAGGAACAGCCGCAACGAGCCATCGCGACCCGGGAACCGAAAGCGCGACAGCGCATAAGCCGCCGAGCACGACAGGGTCACTCCCACCACCGTCACCGCTGCCGACACCAGCAGCGAGTTCATGAGTTGCCGGAAGAACAGGTATCGACCATCGCCGTCTTGGCGAAACAGAACGTCGGCGAAGTTGGCCAGCGACACCTGGGTTGGCCACGGGTTGACCGTCAGCGAGAAGCTCTGCGTCGGTGACAGCGCCATCTTGAGCACCCACAGCACCGGATACAGCGTTGCCGCCGTGATCAGGATCAGCAGAACATGGACGAGGGCGGTTCGGAGCGTGCGCATCAGGATCTCTGGTATGCCGGGCGGTCCGCTAAGTCGTTATCCGGAAGGTAAGGTCGGGATGTTTCCGGTGGGCGAAGGATACGGCAGCAGCCCTTCCTCGGGAAGCGTGGAAACTCGATCGCAGCTCCAGGGCACATCCGGCATCGTCTCTGGCGTTGGCCAACCGAGTCGAACCTCGGGGCGCGCCGCACTCGGCGGGGAAGGCGGCGGTAGTGGCGGTAGCTTGGCCGGACGCAGACCGGGCGGGGCACTGCGGTCCGTGAACGTGGGCGGCTGGTCGACGTAGAGTTCCAGTAGAGTCCGCACCACATCGTTGTCTCCGCAGCGTTCGCGAAGCTTTTGTGCCAAGACCTCGCTACTGTGACCCTGATGGGCGAGCCGTAGCGACTCAATCACGGTTGAAATCATCCGCATTCCGAGCGGTGGTTCGTCATCTTGAGGGAGCTTCACGAAGTCGAGAAACTCGGCTTGGAGCATCGCCAGCAGTCCTTCCATTGCCGTATCGCAGACAAAGCCGAGCCGTTCCTTACGCGTCGCTGGCAACGGCATCTTTTCGAAGAGCTGGAGGGTCAGGATGGCGTGTAGTCGTGCAATCAACAAAAGCTCTCGCTTCGCCCGTGGCAGCAGCCCTATGCGATCGCACAGGCTGGAACACTGCGCGACCACGAGGCTTGGCCAGTCGCTGTCGAGCGTTGCCGCAAGCTGCTCCGCGAGCGTCGTGGCACAGCGGAATAGCGCATCCACGACAGGGACGGTCATCCCATCGGAGTGTGGATCGGGGGCAAACGACCGGGTGGGAACCCGCAGTGCATCTCGGTTCAGGTTTAGGTTCGAGGGTCGTTCCTCAATGATGAGGTCCGAGGACGACAGCGCGCCCCCCGGTTTCTCGAAAGGAGGACGGCGCCGGATCGGTCCGCTGCGGAGGACTGGCAGTGGCGCGGGCACTGCTTGCTTCGGCAGCGGTGGCGGCTCGATGCGGGGGGGTCCAACACGCGGTGGTGTGCTGTGGCCGCTGGCCGTCGGCTTGTGTGCCCCTGAGCGGTCGCCCAGCGAAGCCGCTGAAGGGATGCCCTCACTGCTACGTGAAGACTCGCCACGCTGACTGATTCCTGATGGAACGGGTGGCGGCAGCGATGGCGGCAGCGGTGGCGGCAGCGGTGGCGGATGCACTGGTGGATGCGCACGTGCTGGGGTCAAGGGCTGGACGGCAGGTGGAGTCGGCCTCGTTGGTGGCACGGCTTCGAGCTTGGCTGAACCCTCGGGCCTAGCGATGCTGTCCGCTTTCGTGACTGGAACCACGTCCAGCTTGGATGCGACGACGTCTGGCTTGGATGGTGGGGCAGCGTCCGGCTTGGAGGGCGCTCCGACCTCCGGCTTGGACAGTGGCACGATATCGCTTTTCGACGCTGAGAGCTCTGGCTTCGATGGAGGCACAACCTCTGGACGCGATGGTGCCGCAGACTCTGGTTTGGATGCAGGCGCGACATCAGGTCGAGATGGTGATGGCACCTCGGGTTTCGAGGGCGACACCTCCGGCCGTGATGGACTGGGCGCAGCGATGGGCTCGATGAGCGGGGCGCTGTCGCCCGCTTCCCACGCCTGGTTGTAGAACATGTCCATCCCGAGCCGCAGCGTTCCAAAGCGAATCAAGAAACGGCGGACCTCGACCACTCCGTGCGAGGCCAGCTTTGGTAGCAGCGTCGACAGGTCTTGGGTCGGATCGACCATCGCCAGCGCTGCCTTGCGACCATCGGTGGAGCGCTCCAGCGGCAAGATCCCCAGATGACCCGCCAGAACTGCGGTGATCGCCTGCTTTAGCTCCGGCGCAACCACGACCCCATCAAGCTGGTCGTCGCTGAGAACCGGTAGCTTGAGCTGCGTTTCGAGAAGCCGAAACAGCTTGTCCTCGGTCAGTAGCCCTTCGCGGAGCAGCACAAACCAAAGCGGCCGCCCGCTCGTTTCGCTGTAGCGCTGAGCGCGGGCGAGCACGGTGGGCGGCACAATCTCCGACTCCTTCAGAATATCGGCGAGGGTCCGGGGGCGGGCCGTGCTGCTCAAACTCACTAACCTCCTCGTGGCAGCGTAGACCGTTTTTGTACTTTCGGGAACCCCTCCTCGCTATGGTAACGGGCATGGAGTTACCCAAAGTCGGTCCGTTTGTGTACGAAAGTAGCCGGGTGGTGGTCATCGACAAGCCGGCGGGCTGGCTGTCTGTGCCGAGCCGAATTGGTGCCGAAGACGAGCGCCTGTGCGTCGGGCGAATGCTCGAAAAGGAGCTCTCGCTGCGACTATGGCCGGTTCACCGACTCGATGCAGAGGTGTCCGGCCTGCTCATCTACGCCAAAGATGCCGATACCCATCGCGGGCTTTGCGCTGGTTTCGAGCACCATCAGGTTCACAAGACCTATCTCGCGTGGACGGTGGGGCCGCTGCCGACCGGGTGCAAGCTCGGTCAGGCGCAGCGCTGGCAGTCACTGCTGTTGCGGGGCAAAAAGCGAGCCTACGTTCACGCTGCGGGCAAGGAAGCTGTGACGCTGGCAACGCCCCTTGTGGTCGACGGTAGCCGGGTACTGTGGCGACTTTGTCCGCAGACTGGGCGGCCCCATCAGTTGCGGGTGGAACTGTCGCGGCGTGGCTGTCCGATCTTGGGTGATTCACTGTATGGATCGACGGTGACCTGGGGGCAGGGGATTGCGCTGCGGGCCGTGGAACTGGACCTGGCTGAGCTAGCGGGACGTGAGGAGCTGGAGCTTCCCGCTCGACTGACCCTGCTGCTAGGAACGGGCGATCACCTGGCCGCGGGTCGGGCCTGGTTCAAGGCCGCTGCCAGGGCCTCCGCCAGTAAGTCCGGGCACTCGATCCAGATCGCATGTCCCGCCGATGGAATCAGCTCGGGGGCGGGCTGATGGCAGTACCCCGAAAGCCTCGTTTGTACCAGCGGCGGCATCAGGAAGTCTTCCGCACCGGCGATAACCACTCGGACCTGCGTGACCTCCGGTAGCAACGACCGTAGGTCGTGCGAGAGCAGGGCGGCAAGCTGTCCCTCGACCGCTGCTGGAGCGTGGCGATGTTCTCCCCACATCGCTTCCAGCATGGGGATGATGCTCGGGTGATCGAGGAAACCTGCCGAAAAAAACATCGCCTGCAAGGTCCGAAACAGATCGAGGCCATTCACCCCAGCGCGGTGCTGTGCGCGCAGTCCCAAGACAATACTCCGTAGCCTTGGATCGGTCACTGCCGTCGTGGCCACCAAGCAAGCGTGGCGGAACCGGTCCGGATGACCAAGCAGGGCATGCTGCGCCCACATGCCTCCCATCGAGAATCCAGCGACATCGACCACCGGCAGCTCCAGCGCGCTGAGCAGCGCGGCGAGTCGGTCGCTTTGTGCAGGGAAGGCGTAGGCCTCGGCATCCGCTGGCGCATCGCTTCGGCCAGCGCCGAGCGGATCCACCACGCACAGCCGACGCTGGAGCAGCCGAGCAAGCAGCCGACAGAGCCGCGACAGTTGGCGACCATCTGCCAATAGACCGGGGAGTAGCACCAGCGGTACGTCGTCGGGCCGAGGGCTGTCGCAGGGCGTGCTTGGTGGCTCGATGATCTGGAAGAACAGACCGGCGTGCTGGCCTGTCCTTGGCTGTTCTCGGTCCGTGCTCGCCACCAACTTCCCACCTCACCGGCGTTTGCTGCGTACTTCTGGCAATAGATGCCCAGGGTCGCGGTGGTGCGACAAGCTAAACTGATGAACATGCGGTGGTTTTTGCGCGGACTCGGTCCGGTGCTCGGACTCCTTGGGCTGTTGGCCGGAGGCGTCGGCTGTGGCCCGCGGGCGATTCGCGGCGATCTCGAACATCACAACATCTCGGATGAGGACTTGTTGGCGCTGTTGCCGCAGGGGCAGGAGGCGGTCGTCGATATCGATGTGGCCGCGCTGAGATCGTGGCCGCCCAGTCGTTCGCTGCTCGATCTATTACCCGGTTCGGCACGGGCCAAGCTGGGCGAGCTGGTTGCCGATCCGCTTGCCGATATTGACTCCGTCGGTCTGGGGTTCCAGGGACTCGGGACCAGTGGCGTGGAGGCAACCCTGCTCGTCAGAGGTCGCCTGCACAGCAGCAAGCTGTGGCAGAGCATGCAGGCCCGACCTGCCCGTCGCGAGGTCACCTACCACGGGATGGCCATCGTCGAAGACAGCACCCAAGCGGTCGCTCGACTCACGGAACAAACCCTGGTGGTGGGTAGTCGTCTCCAAGTTCGCCAGATCATCGACATCTTCCGCGGCGTCGACCATGGGGTGCGCAAGCAGTCGTCGCTGATGACCGCCCTGGCGATGGCTCCGTCAGGGAAGAGCGGTCGACCACCGATTTTGGCCGCAGTGCTGTTGTCCGCTGACCTGCATCATCGACTCCATGACGCTGGGATGCTGAGAGTCCTTGACGAAGCCCAAGCGGTAGCACTGGCGATGGCGGTCGGCGATGGCTTCGATATCGGTGTGGTCGCGTCGTATCCGATGCTCGCCATCGCGGGGGATGCCGTGGCCCAGATCAAGGCCCAAGCGGCAGAGCTGGCCGGACGACCGTTGGCGAAACTGCTCAGCCTTGATCGCTTTGTCATGCCGCTGGTTGCGGTGGCCGTCCCAAAGTCGCCGAAGCGGCCTACGCCCGAGCTGCACCTGGCCTATCGACTCCCTGGAGACGATCTGACAGATCTACTGCGGCGGCTGAGCGAGCTCAAGCGGGCACTGCCAGCTTCCCCACCCGATGCCGTGCCCACCACGGGAGCGCCCACAGACTCGGCGACCCCACCGGGCGACCGCACGCTACAGCGTAAGTGAGCTGCCCTCGCGAGAAGCAATCAGCTCAATGTGGCGGCCGCCGAGCGAGTCGAGCAGCTCACGACAGCGAGAATAAATCTGATCCACCACGTCGTCGCTGTAGTCTTGGTCAAAGTGAAACAGCGCCAACCTGCGGACCTGGGCCCGAACGGCTGCATACGCAGCATCGGCAAACGACGAATAGCCACGCGAGCGCCGCACCGAGCGATCTTCGGGCGTATAGGTCGCATCGTGGATGAGCAAGTCGGCGCCTTGGTACAGTCGCAGCACCTCTTCGCTGGGCCCTGAGTCCGGGTAACCAGCGTCGGGCGCATAGACCACCGAGTGGCCATTTTCTTCGATCCGATAGGCCATGCACGTCGATGGGCCGTGCGGATTGGGCCGTCCCGAGATCGCGATGCCTTCCCAATAGATGGGTGGCGGATCGTTATCGGTCGGCACCGGCACCAGCTCAAACATCGCGCCGAGGTTCTTCATCGTCTGCAGCGGCGAGAAGTGCGGGTTGACCTGACCTTCGAGAATGCCTTCGAGCATCGAGGCACTCTTGGCGGGACCGAACACCGAAAAGCGATTACCGGGAATGAACACCGGTGCAAAAAACGGGAAGCCTTGGATGTGATCCCAGTGCGCGTGGGACAGCAAGATGGCCCCGTGCCCCTGTCCCTTGCCAAACTCGGTCCGCAGTAGCTGTCTGCCGAGGCTGATGATCCCAGTTCCCATGTCCAGGACGAGCAGTTTGCCTTGGTCTGAGCGAACGCTGACGCAGCAGGTGTTGCCGCCATAGCGGATCGTCTCAGGACCGGGGGCGGGGATGGACCCGCGTACACCGTGAAACGTTACTTCCACGACTCTCCCTCGTTGGAATCGGACCCGCTGCGGTGACCCTGACCCATCGAGCGGCTGCTCGCCGACCCGATCTGCATGCCGTGGCGTGACAGATCGACTTCCATGCCCTCGAATGCGGCGTTGAGTTCGATCCGATTGCCCTCGCGGTGAAGCTGCGAACGATGATGGGCCAAAATCTCGTCGATCTGTGCGTCGGTGCGATCGGGCGAGTGGTGATACAGCATCAGCGACTCGGCACCAGCCTCACGGGCGATCTCGATGGCATCTTCTGCGCAGCTATGGCCCCAGTGCGGCCTTTGCGCATACTCACTCGGCGTAAACTGGGTGTCGTAGATGACGAGCTGAGCACCCTCGCAGAGCCGCACCACACCCTCGCGCATCGTCGCCAGCTTGGCGGCGTCTTCGGGGGCCAGCGGCTCACCGGGCTTCGGCGGTTGCTTGATGAACTCGTGTTCGATCAGGATGTCGCGAAACGGAGCGGTGTCCGTCACGTACGCCAGCGACGCGCCTTCGTAATCGAGCCGGAACGCGATGGCGATCCAGGGATGATTGAGCCGCGTACAGCGCACCTTGACCGGCCCAATCTCGAAGCTGGCATCATCGGTCAACTCATTGAACTGGACGTTGGCCGCAGCCGCGTCGAACGGAACCGGGAAGTAGGGATTATCGGACTGCAGCGCAAACACCATTCTCAGGTGCATGTCATCGCGCTGGCGGGCATAGACGTGAAACTTGTTGCCGGGCCGATACAGCGGTGAAAAGAACGGTAGGCCCTGGATGTGATCCCAGTGGGTGTGGCTGACGAGCAAATGGGCATCGCCTTTGCCTTCACCAAAGGGGCCGGTCATCAGATCCTTGCCGAGTCGCCTGAGTCCAGTTCCGGCATCAAGGATGATTCGGGGTGCCGAGGGGTCCGAAGCGGAGGCGCATCGGACCTCGACACAGCTAGTATTGCCACCGTAGCGTTGCGTCGTCGCTCCCGGTACTGGATAGGAGCCGCGCACGCCCCAAAACCGAAGCTTCATCGGTGGCCCCCTCTACGTGAGGGCAGGCGGCGATCCTCCCAACGTCTATTCGACGAATGGAGGAGAAGGGACGCCCTGCTCATCATGAGATGCTTTAGGGGTTTCATAGCTTGCTAAAAACAGCCTTCATCGTAACACGCGGCGATTTCAGAAATCTACAGATTCTCCGCCGGGTAAATGTGTGGGGGGACAAAGTAGGAAAGCGTGCTACAAGGCGGCCTGAGATGGCGAAATCCAGACCGCAGTGGAAGCGTTTGGGTCGTTTGAAATTTCCAGCGATCTTCCTGCCGATATCGCTCGGGATGATGCTGCTGCACGGCGGCTGCACGGTCGTTCGTCCCTACCAGCGCGAGCACCTGGCCGAGCGCTGCATGTCACCGGGCTTTGGTGACAAGTCCGAGGTCAAGTTCCGTGCCCATTGGGAGTATGCGCGACATGGCACCCAAGGCGGCTTCGGTGACGATGCCGGAGGTGGAGGTTGTGGTTGCAATTGAACCGAGTCTCCAGACACCTCTTGTGGCTGGTCCTGTGGCTGTGTATGGCCACGACGGCCCGGGCGGAACAGCTCCCGCAGAATGTCAGCGGCGAAGCGGTCTTCCGTGGCAATTACTGGCGAGATCGCAACACCCGGGTGCTCAATCCCACCGTCGACATTCGCCAGCAGACCGCCAGCGGCTTCGGAGTCTCTAGCTCGTATGGACTGGATGCGATCACCTCGGCGTCGGTCGCTGCCGGGGCGACCTCTGATCAGCCGTTCACCGAGCTGCGGCACGAGGTAGGCTTTGGCATCGAGACTCCGCTCGTGGGCAAGTCGACTCTCTCGGGAGGCTACGGCTACTCGACCGAGAGCGACTATTTTTCCCATACGGCGTCGCTGCGCGCCAAGATCAGCCTGCTGCAAGACAACATCGTGTTGCGCGTGGGGGGCGACTACACGCACTCCTCGGTGGGCAAGCGGCTCGGGCCCACCGGTTACCTCAACATGGGCATCTTGCACGAGGCGCATGCGGTGCTGGCGTGGTCGCAAGTGCTCAGTCAAACGATGGTCGGTTCGTTGACCTACGAGCTATTTGTGTTGTCCGGGTACCAGAACAACCCCTATCGGCCCGTATTCGTGGCCGGTGAGCGTCGTGAGTTCGAAAACCTGCCCAGCCTGCGGGTCCGTCATGCCATCGCGTTGTCCGGTCACAAGATGTTTCGCTTCAACGGAACCCTGGTGCCCCATCTGGTGCTGCGGCCCGCAGTGCGAATGTTTGCCGATTCCTGGGGGGTGACGAGCCTGAGCCCCGAGCTCGCGCTGCACCTACCGATTGGCCCAGTGGAACTGCGTGGCCTGCTCAGCGTCTTTCAGCAGTGGGAAGCGTCGTTTTATCGCGCCAACTGCGGAGAGCAGCCCAAGGTCTTCCCCGGCGCGCCCTGTTATGCCGAGCGTGGGGTCGAGTTTGGCTCCACCACCGATGGCAGTGGCAACCTGGTTCCGTTCATGGCGTATACCTCGGATCCCAAGCTGGGGACGTACTCGACGGTGACCACCGAGCTTCAGATCAAGTGGCGGATGACCGTGCTGTCACATCTCGGCCCGGTCGGCGAGCGCCTATCGCGGAGCGTTGTCGAGTTATCGGGTGGCATGTGGTTTGCGCAAAATGCCGTCGGTAACCAGTTCGGGATTCCGCTCGTCAGCAACGATGCAGTAGGCGTTGCGGGGTGTTCCGCGTTTTGTGGGGCTGGCTTTGCCCACCTGGGGCTGTACGTGCCGCTGTAACTGCGCCCGTTTACCGTTGGCGGCCATCGACCGAGCTACTTACGTCCACATGGCGATATCGCGAGGAGAGTTTTTGTGAAACAGCCGATTTCCCTCATCGTCAACGGCGAGCAGCACGACACGCTGTGTACGCCGAACCTGACGCTGCTTGAGGTCCTGCGCGAAAACTTGCAGCTTACCGGCACCAAGCACGGCTGTGAGCTGGGCGAGTGTGGGGCCTGCGCCGTTCTTCTCGATGGCGAGCCAGTGCTGTCATGTCTGGTACTGGCGATGGAGTGTGAGGGCCTTCCGATTACCACCGTCGAAGGACTCAAGCGCGGGGCCGAGCTGCATCCGCTCCAAGCGGCGTTTGCGGACCACGGGGCCGCCCAGTGTGGCTACTGCACGCCGGGCATCCTGGTCACTGCCAAGGCGCTGCTTGATAGGAACCCGGCTCCGACCCGCACCGAGGTCCGAGAGGCGCTGTCGGGCAACCTCTGTCGTTGCACCGGCTACTTACAGATATTCGAGGCTGTCGAAGCGGCTGCGGGCACCCTGCGCGAGGAAAAGCGATGAGCACTCGGTCCCTTCAGATCATCGGCAAGGCTCGTCGCCGGGTAGATGGTCGCGCCAAGGTTACGGGTGAGACCCGCTTTGCTGACGACCTGATCCTGCCGCGCATGCTTCACTGTCGGCTGCTGCGCTCGCCCCTGCCGCATGCCCGCATTGTGTCGATTGATGCGAGCCGAGCCAAGTCCTTGCCGGGCGTTCATCTGGTTCTGACTGGGGCCGATATGCCCACGACGTTTGGCATCTTGCCGGTCAGCCAAGACGAGCACGCGTTGTGCTTAGACAAGGTTCGCTTCGTCGGTGATCCGGTTGCTGCGGTGGTGGCTAGCAGCGAGCTTGTGGCCGAGGAAGCGCTGGCGCTTATCGACGTGCAGTACGAGCCGCTCCAGACCATCGCCTCCCCCGAGGAAGCGCTTGCGACTCACGAGCCGCGCATTCACGACTACGGAGACAGCGGGAACGTTCACAAAGCGGTCGCACTGTCATTCGGAAGCGTCGAGCAAGGCTTTGCCGAAGCCGACCATGTCTTCGAGGACACGTTCAGCTACGCGGGCAACACCCACCTGCCGCTGGAAACCCATGCCGCTGTGGCCGCGCTCGATCCCGATGGCAAGCTGACGATCTGGTCGAGCACCCAGACACCGCACTATGTCCACCGCTCGATTGCCAAGGTGCTGGGCCTGCCTCCCTCGCGAGTTCGGGTCATCGCAACTCCGCAGGGTGGCGGTTTTGGTGGCAAGACCGATCCCTTCAATCACGAGATCGTCGTCTGCAAGGCCGCGATGATGACGGGCCGTCCGGTCAAGATTTGCCTCTCTCGCGAGGAGGTCTTCTACTGCCATCGCGGGCGTCATCCAGTGCTGATGCGGCTGCGCTGTGGTGTCAAAAAGGATGGCACCCTGACGGCGCTGCACCTACAGACCCTGCTCGATGGCGGCGCATACGGCTCTTATGGCGTGGCCAGCACCTTCTACACCGGCGCGCTTCAGACGGTGACGTATCACCTACCGAACTATCGCTTTGAAGGCTGTCGCGTCTTTACCAACAAGCCGCCTTGTGGCCCCAAGCGCGGTCACGGCACCGTGCAGCCGCGCTTCGGCCAAGAAATCCAGCTCGACAAGATTGCGGAGGCGCTCCAGCTTGACCCGGCGGAGCTGCGGCTGCGCATCGTCGAAAAGCCGAACTCGCTGACCGCCAACTTCCTGCGGGTTCGCACCATCGCCTTGGCTGACTGTATTCGCTCGGTGGTGCGTCGCTCGGGGTGGAACGACAAGCATCGCAAGCTGCCCTATGGCCGTGGCATTGGCATTGCCTGCTCGTCGTATCTGTCGGGCGCGGGCATGCCGATTTACTACAACGACATGCCGCACTCGGGCGTGCAGCTCAAGCTCGACCGCTCGGGACTCGTTACCGCCTTTTGCGGGGCCGCAGAGGTCGGGCAGGGCTCTGACGATGTGCTGTGTGCCTGCGTGGCCGAGGTGCTCGGCGTGGAAGTCGCCGATGTCAAAATCGTCACCGGAGACAGTGATCTTTCGCCCGTTGATCTCGGTTCCTACTCCAGCCGGGTGACGCTGATGATGGGCAACGCAGCCATTCAAGCTGCCGAGCGAGCCCGCGATATCCTGGCCGGACCCGTCGCCGACAAGCTGGGCGTACCCACCGAACAACTGGTCTTTTCGCACGGTCGGATCTTCGATGCCTCCGCCCCAGAAAAGGGGATGTCGTTCCGCGAGGCAGTGGTGCTTACCGAAGGGCTCCACGGCACCATCGGCACCACCGGATCGTATAAGCCGGAAAAGCCCGCCGCGCTGTTCAAGGGCGGTGGTGTGGGTCCGTCGCCTGCCTATTCCTATACCGCTGCCATTGTGGAAGTGGTCGTCGATCCGCAAACGGGCTGGCTCAACGTCGAAAAGGTCTGGATTGCCCACGACATTGGGCGGGCGCTAAACCCCACGCTCACCAGAGGCCAGGTCGAGGGCAGCGTCTACATGGGCCTGGGTGAAGCGCTGATGGAGGAGCAAGCCTTCCGTCGCTTACCGCCCAAGCTCTCGGGCGCCTTGGTCCTCCGGACGCCGTCGATCCTTGAGTACAAGAGTCTGACTTCACTGGAGATGCCGGAGATCGACACCGAGCTCATCGAAGATCCTGACCCCAACGGTCCCTTTGGTGGCAAAGAGGTCGGCCAGGGCCCACTGCTCCCGATCATGCCAGCCGTCGCCAACGCGATCTTCGATGCCGTTGGTGTGCGTATTGATGAGGTGCCGATCACGCCCGAGAAGATCCTCAAGGCGCTGGCTCTCCAAGCCGCAGGCAAGCCCGGTCGCGTCGGGCCCAAGGATTTTCCATCGGTGCCCTATCCCGAGCCGTTGCAAGTGCCAACGCCATGGCAAGGCGGTGATGGCCGCGCCACCAACGACACCGTGCGGTCCACAGACAAGCGCGCCGAACACGTCTAGGGGGACATCATGCTCAGGCTTCCCGAGTTTCACCTTCTGCAACCGCAGTCTTTGTCCGAAGCGCTGGCGCTGCTGGCCGCTGATCCGCAGAACACCTCGATCCTGGCTGGCGGGACCGACCTTCTGCCCAACATGAAGCGACGTCAGCAGACGCCGAAGCGCCTCATTAGCCTGCGTCACCTCGACGAGCTAAAGAAGATCACCGTGACCGAGGATGAGATCGTTCTCGGTGGCAGTGCTCGGCTGCGCGACATCGAAGATCATCCGCAGCTTGCCCACGAAGCGCGCGCGCTGACCCAGGCGGTGTCTCAGATAGCGACCGTTCACATTCGCGGCTCCGCGACGATTGGCGGCAACCTCTGTCTCGATACTCGCTGCGACTACTACAACCAGAGCGAGCCGTGGCGTCAAGCGATTGGCTATTGCAAGAAGAAGGACGGCGACATCTGCTGGGTGGCCACGTCGAGTCCGCGCTGCTTGGCGGTGTCTTCGACCGATGCGGCTCCGGCGCTGATGGCACTCGGCGCTCGGGTCCAGCTTTGCTCCTCGAACGATGATCGCGAGCTTTTGCTCGTCGACCTCTACCACAACGACGGAATCAGCTACCTGACCAAGCGGCCCGACGAGCTGCTCACCAAGATCTGGATTCCGCGCAAGCCCGGTCTGCGCAGTACCTATTGGAAGTTGCGACGTCGTGGGGCGTTCGACTTTCCTCTGCTCGGGGTGGCGGTGGCGCTGCGGCTATCGGCCGATGGCAACGTCAGTGAAGCGAGCTTGGCGCTGGGGGCGGTGTCCTCACGGCCCCTACTGCTCGACGATGCCGCCCGGCTGCTCATCGGCAATCCCCTCTCCGATGAGCTGATCAGTGCGGTCGCCGATGCCGCCTATCCGAGCGCCAAACCGATGGACCACGCGGATCTGTCGCTGTCCTATCGCAAAGGCATGGTGAGGAGCCTCGTCTGCTCAGCCCTGCGCGAGGTTCGGGGCGATGACATGACCCAAGAACGGCAGCGGCTGATGCGAATGATGGGGTAGCTTGGGGAGAGGCCCCAATCTGGGGCTTGGCCTGGGGGAGACTTGCGGTTAGACCAGCGCGGCTTGGACGACTTTTCCGGCGGTGATCTGGTCGTTCATGACATCGCTTGAGAGCCCGACTGCGGCTGCGATGGTTTTGCCGACTGCGCCCAGCGTGTCCTCGAAGCGGATGTCGGCCCCCATGCCCATGGCAGGCAATCCGGTCTTCGAGTCAATCGGGGTGGCAGCATAGTCACTACCGCTCTTCATTACGCCGCCAACGACGCTACCGCGCACCCTCTTGCCACTGATGACGGTGCAGTGGTGGTTGCCCAGGTGGTCGCGGCCCATGCGCATCGGACGATTCAGCGAGCGACCAAACACGTTCATCATCACGAACGTCACGCGATCGAACAGCTTGGCGGTGTCCAGCCGCTGCATCAGGGTGGCAATCGCCGCGCAGCTACTGACGTGCTGGGCGGACTCTCGCGCCAGGTTCGGGTCCGAGTGGTTGTCTCCGCCAAACGGCAGGAAGATGACCGACGCCGGGCTGACGTTCATCTGGATGAGTGCTACGGCGGCTGTGATTTGCCCGTCTAGGTCGTTCGCTTTGATGGTGGCCAGGTTGCCGAGCAGGCTGTCTGAGATGTTGCGTAGCTCGCTCTTCGACGTCGCCATGCGGTCCAGGAAGCTGCGCTGAACGGTGTTGCCGCTCTGTTTGAGCACTTGGCTTACCCGGTCAAGGTCGGCATCCCGCAAGGCTTGTAGGTTGGTCAGCGGACCCTTCGGGCTGATGAAGACGTCGCGCAGTCCCACCGGCGTGAGCGCGGGCAGGATGCGACCGCCAAAGGTGATGACCTCGCCACTGATCGACGCGGGCTCGACCTGAACCGTCGAGAGGCACGGTGCCAGGTTCTTGGCGATCAGCGAGATCAGCATCTCCTGTCGCTTGACCGCGCCCATGAGCTTGAGCACTTTGCCTTCATTGGCATGGCTGTTGGTCAGCGTCGTGTGGTGAAAGAAGCAGGTCCGGTCGAGTACCGACTGCGGCAGGGATGCCCATGGCTTGGCCGCAGTATAGGTCTTCCCCGACAGCGTCATCGGAGTGGGGGCCATCTCGGGCAGCAGTGAGTGGGCGATGCCCGGGTCGTCGTAGGTACCGGGAACGTTGGCGTTGGCCGGGTCGCCCGAGCCCGAGGTCGCCCAGATCAGGTACTGCGCGTTGTCGCGGCTCGCACAAGCCTCAGCCAGCGAGGTGCGCGGGTTAAGCAACACCGAGGCTGGCAGCCCCGTGGCGAGGGCGCGTAGACCGATAGAGCCCGCTCCAAACAGCGCGCTCAGGATGGCTTCACGTCGTGTCACGTGCATGGCAGACCTCCTTACAGACCCATCGAGATGCTGGTCGGCGACATGCACGCCAGCGTGAAGGTGGACTTGAGCGCATCGGTGGCGGTGATGCCGGCGGTCTTACTCGCCTTGGCATAATGCTCGGTCAGGATCTGGAGCAGCGACGGATAGCGTTTGTCCGAAGGCACAATTCCCATCACCGTCTGCACCATGTCACTCACCGCCGCGTCCGGCATCTTGCTCTGGTAGCGGCTCGGCTTGCCGGTGACCGTGCTATCGACGACGTAGTCCGCGAAGGTGCGGCACAGTTGTTCGGTGGCGGCGCGATAGAAGAGGCTCGGGTCGGTGGCCAGGATCGGGGCCGTACCACCACGGGAGTAGCTGTCGCTCGGAACAAGCTGGGTCAGGCTCGGTGACCGCCCAAGTACACACAGGTTGGGCACGCCCAGGCGGGTCGCCATCGCCGTACAGAGTTGATCCCGACGTGCTACCGAGATGGTCACACCCTGGTCCGCAAAGGTCTGGGTGTTGCGTGTCCCCGTGGTGAGTGGCGAAGTCAGCACCTCGCGCACCAGCGTCTTCCAGTTGTGGCCGCTCGACTCAAATACCGCTGCCACTCGCTGGAACTCGGGGTCGCTTTCGTTACACGGTGCGGAGTTTGCCCAGTAACAGAGCTTCTGGGTCCAGGCGATGGCAAACCGTGGATGGCTGGCCATCGCTGCTGCCAGCTCTTTGGGCGACGACACGTTCTTGGTGATGCCATCGAAGGCAAACACACCCGGCATCGAGGTCTGCGCCGGGTCTTTCTGCTCGTGGTAGGTCAGCGTGTACGCCTGCCGGAACACCTGCCGCATCGGGTCCAGCGTCTTGTGACACCCGTAACAGGCCGGATCAGAGGAGTGCGCCTTATCGGTCGGTGGCAGCGCCAGCGGCTGGGTGTTGTTGCTGTCATCGAAGCTGCGACCCAGTGCCACGATCAGCGTCTGATTGATGGTGACCCGCGCCTGGTTGCTGGTGTTGGTTGCCCAGTTTCCAAAGAACGCAGGCGTGGTGAAGAAGCCGACGCGGGGGACTCGCAGCGCCAGCTCGGTGCCGGTCCGCATCGTCCTTAGGTCATAGAACAGCGTCGCGTTTTCGCCTTGCTTCGGCTGCCGAATCGTCACCATCCGCCAGGCATCGTATTCGGCATCGGCAAACTGGGACGGCGTCGCAAACGACTGGAGACACACGCCGGTGCTCGCGTTGACCGCACCAAACAGGAACTGATACAGCCGAGGTGTGTCGCGGGTGTAGACCAGCGGGTCGGCACAGGCGGGGGGAATCACGGTCGGCAGATACCAGTTCATGAACAGCGGATCGTCTTTTCGAGGGGAATCGGCCCACTCTTGTTCGACAGCGTGAACTTGAAGTTCGGATTGGCCGTCGTGATGTAATCGGTGCCCCGGTTGAGATCGCTGGTGTGGCGGTTGTCCATGAACGCGTACAGCGTCGCGAGTGGTGCCGTCATCATGAACCGGTCGGTCGTTACGACTTCGGTAAACGGCCGGCCTTCCACCATCGTCAGTTGCCACGCCGTCAGCGGGAAGCTGGCTTGGATGTTGCCGAGCATTCGGTCGCTGATCGGTGCGTCGGGGGCCATCTCGATCAGGCTGGCCCGGTTGAGCTGCCCTTGCTGGAAGGCGTTCGAGAAGAAGCGCAGCATCCGGGCCTGGAACTGCGGGGTCTTCATCCACTCGTCAACGAGGCCACCAAGCGCTGCTTCGTCGTTGCGAACCGACTGCACCTCGGCATCCGTGGGCGGCAGTCCGGTGAGGACGCTCTTGACCTTGCTGACGTAGTTTTCTGGTCCCACTGCTTCAAACGTCGGTGGCAGCTCAGTGCTTTCGACTGGCGGCAGTCCGACCGAGTCTTGTGAAACCGGAGCCTGTTCGCACGAAACGCCACCTAGCGTCATGCCGAGGGCCAGGGTGCCAAGAAGTGTACGTCGCCTACGCAGGGCTCTACGCATCAGCAAGCCTCCTTTACGAAGCAGCAGAAAGTCTCTAACTACTGGGAAAATAGTAGGTATTGTCCACCAATTGAGAACAATTTTTCACCATGGGACCAGCACAATCGAACCCGAACCAACCGATCCGCCGCAGTGGGCTGCTAGGGCTGGGGCTCAGCATGTTGCTGCTGGGCTTTTCCTCTAGCTGTGGAAGCGGACAGCCTATCGGTGAGCAGCTTGTACTCGGCGAGCTGGCGATCCATCCCATCGAATGGAACGCAACGCCGCTCGGGCCAGGGCGGGTGGCCACGATTGCCGAAGGCGATGACGAGGTGGCGCTGTTTGGCGATACCGGGGTCGCGCTGTGGTCAAATGGTGAGTCGCAGGGCAAAGAGACTGCGGTCCGTTCGTGGCGTGCGGCGGCGGTGGTTCCAGCGCTGGGCTTTGCCGGGCGTTGGCTACTCGGTGTCGATTCGGACGGGCGTGTCCACCGGCTCCGCTTTGGTTCCACTCAGCCCCTGTCTTTAGAAGACGTCTCAGCGCGGTATCTGCTAGCCGGGAAGAACGTGTCTGAGGTTGCCCATCTGGGAGGCGCGCTGGTCGGCTTTGTCGTCGATGGCAAGCTGGCGGTTTCCGACGGCAAGGCGCTCAAGCAGTACGACCTGGCCCTGCGTGGACTGGTCGGCAGCGGTGGTCGGGCTGCTGGTCTTGGTGAAGGCGAAGGGGGCGGCGTGCAATGGTTCGACGCGCAGACCGATTCGCTGCGTCACTTGGAGCTGCCTGACGCGATGGCGGTCGCCTTCGACCCGGTGGGAACGCTGTGGGCTGCCACCCCTGAGGCTCTGTTCCGCGAGCGAGATGGACAGTTTGAGCTGGCCTATTCGTTTGACTCCTCCCAGCAAGTGCGTGCTCTGTCCTCGGCGTCCTCTGGATTATGGGTGTTGCTAAGCGACTCGCTGGCGCTGATCCGAGACGGGCAGCTTCTCACCGCTCCACTGCCCGCGAGCCCGGTGGATAGCCCTGACCCAGGCGTTCGCTTGCTTGGTTCACCCAGTGGTGACGCCTGGCTGCTCGGCGACTCGCAAGTAACCCGCGTGGGTGAAGACAGTGGGGGCGGTCAGGATCTGGTGCTGTGGCGCAAGCAGATGCTGCCAGTGTTTCAGCGGCTCTGTCAGACCTGTCACCTACCGAGCGGCAGTGCCCACCTGGATCTCTCGACTCACAGCTCGTGGTCGCGCTTTCGGCACGTTCTCGGGCAGCGGGTCGTCGAGGGGTTGCCGACCCCGATGCCTCCCATCGGAACTGGCAAGCCAACCGCTGAGGAGCTAGCCGCAGTCTCCGCTTGGGTATCGCGCCGGTAGGTTGATTCTCAATTCTGCCAGTCAGCGGCTAGCGTAACTTGGCGGAATTGCCTAGATTACAGATGGGAATCAAATTACGAGCCTAACCGACTTGCTTAACGACCGGTTGGCTGACATAGATTCCCGTTGCGAGCTTTGCTTCTCTATACCGCTTAAGACTAACGAGGTTCCGTATGAGAGTCAGTATCGCCGTTCCCGCCTATAACGAGGAGCGCAACATCGGGGAGCTTCTCGACACGCTGCGGGCCCAGCGCGTCAAGCGTGCCAAGATTGTCGAGGTGGTCGTCGTCGCCTCGGGCTGCACCGACCGCACCGCTGAGATCGTTCGCGAGCGGATGAGCCGTCCTGGTGTTCCGGTTCGACTCATCGAGGAGCCGGAGCGACGCGGCAAGGTGGCGGCCATCAACTCCTACCTGCGAACCCTCAACCCTCATGTCGATGCGATCTGTGTGTGTAGCGTCGATCTC
>CALLYL010000695.1 GCA_937859535.1 uncultured Myxococcales bacterium | reverse complement strand
TGAGTGTTGGCAGCGCTGCCCAGCCCGAAAAAAAATGTTTTTGGCAGGGTGGCAGCCGTTCCCAACCTCTAAAGACGATTTTTAAAGGAGCTTGCAGATGCGCCCCGCCTGGAAGAACGAGTTTTGAACAGACTTGCTGCCGCTCCCCACCCCGAAGTACGTTGCGCGCCGCCGTGCGCCTGGGCTTCCGACTTCTTCTGTACTTGGTGGCCCTGTTCCCACTTCAGCCCGCTGGCGCAGAGCCATTGCGGATGCCTGCGGTGCCACTGCTGCGGAACGCAGTTCCAAGTGGCCTAGCGACATGGCGCGCCAAACCGAACAACGCGACATTTTGAAGAGCCTCCTCGAGTGCGAGCAAACAGTGAATTGACCAGCAACACCGTCGAACCGCTTCTTCGTGATCTGGGCGCACTGCTCAAGGAACGGGCGTGGTTTGCGCAACAGGATGCGGCACAGAGCCGCTCGGAAGATCGCGGCTACAAGCTTGATTTCCTGATGGCCTACCACGAAGTCATCTCTTTGCTAACACAGCAGGCAGAGGCTTTCGGGATGGATGTCCAGATGCTCTGTCTCGATGGCATCGACCCGGACACAGACTTGCTCTGATCGGACCCATAAACGGAGGGACAGCGAGCAGATCGCGCTATCATCGCCAGATGAACGCTCTTCGATTAGAAGCAATTGTGATGGTGATTCTGGGTCCACTGGTGGGATGTAACCCTGCCGTGCCTTCTTCCTCGATGGATGCGGGCGGAGTGGACCTTGCGCAGCCTGCGACAGGTGATGGGGGTGGCGGTGGTAGTTCGTACACTGCGGCGGTGATCACGGCTTTTGTAAAGGCCGGTTCGTACAAGTCGTGGAAGGCGGAGCCTGCGATTCATGCGTCGACCGGACCACATGGCGGCAACGTCCGCACCTTCGTGAACGACACGCTGTATGCCTCGCTCAAGGCCGGTGCCACGAGCCACCCCAAAGGGAGCATGGTGGTCAAAGAGTTATACGGCAGCGGTAGCTCCACCATCACTGGTCATGCGGTGGATATCAAAGACGACACCAGCGGGGTGTGGGTGTTCTATGAAGGCTTTGCGCCGGGATACTCGTCGCCGTACTACTTTCAGGGGACGTCGAACTTCTGTGCAAGCTGCCACGCACCCGGCAAAGACTACGTCCTGACCGCCGCCAGCGCGCTGCCGTAGCGGCGCGTGGAAATAGTCGCTGCGGGGGTCGGTCGTGGGGCTGCGTCAGGTGGTGGTGATGGTGCCGAAGCGGGCGTGGAGGACGGGAATGGGAGTGGGGTGGCTGCCGATTCTGGCGACGACCCAGCGCTTGTGGGCCAGCGGGATGCCTCCGGACTCTTGATAGTCGTCGGAGTAGTGGCTGCCATGGGCCCAGCTTCCGACAATCTCGGCGCAGTAGTCATGGCGGCGGAGGAGTCCGCTGTCGTCGAAATAGAACGTCTGGCGGGGGCCGTGGCTTTCGTAGTGGGTGGGAAACTCGACCGAGAGCCCGTGCAGGGTCTGTCCCAAGTCGTGAACGCGGCTCACTTGCAGCAGCTTGAGGCGGGAACACAGAAACGGCACGCTCAGGTAGGTGCGCAGTGCGCAGCCGAAGAAGTAGAGAGTGTCCAGAGCGTCCCACCGGCGGTATTTGCGCAGGCCGGAAAAGGTCTGGCGATGCTGCTCGCTATGTGAAAGGGGTTTCTGAGGTGCGGACTCTGCGAAGAGGCGGACCCCGGTTCCCTCGCACACGCCGCGCTGTCCGGTGCGGGGGTAGTCGAGAAACTCGGTGCGATCCTGGTGCGGAAAGACTGCTATAGAGCGGGGTGCGGCGCTGCGGTGGCGGAGCTTGATCCACGGCAGCGGTCCGCCTAGTTGTTCGACTTCGACGCGAATCGAGCGGAGCGCGGAGAATCGGGACCAGCCACCGTGGCGCTGTTCGGCTCGCTCGGCGATGTTGCGGGCCTCAATCGGCCAGTCGGCGTAGCGGGTGGGATTCATCGGCGGAGGCGAGTCTATCATAGCGAGTTTTCGTGACCTTTGCCCGTTTCTGCGGGCGCCGCTTGCGGTATAGGTTGCGGTCTTATGTCCGTGACGTCCGACGAAGAAGAGTCTGCTGTGATCGCTGCCACGCCCCTTCTTTTGCTGACTGGGTTTTTGGGCAGCGGCAAAACGACGCTGCTCAATCGGCTGCTGCGCTCGCCGGGACATCCGCGCATCGGGGTGGTGGTCAACGAGTTTGGCCAGGTGGGAATTGACGGCAAACTGCTGCCGGGCAGCGGGATCATGGAGCTGGCGAATGGCTGCGTCTGTTGCGTGCGCGGCACGGAGCTGTGGGAGTCCGCGCTCGATCTGACCGACCGGGCCGGGGCGGAAGTCCTGATTGTCGAGACCTCTGGGCTGGTGGAGCCGCAGGCGCTGCTGACCCAGTATGAGCTGCTGCCACCGGCGATGGCGGCGCGGATCGATCTGCGGGGGCTGCTCTGTGTCGTCGATGCGCAGTTTGTGGGGGAGGCGGTGACGCGGCGAGCGGAGGCGCGGCAGCAGATAGAGCTTGCCGACCGGGTGCTGCTGAGCAAGCTCGATCTGGCGAGTGCGGAGGAATTGCTGGCGGCGCACCGGCTGCTCGATTCATTGGGGGCGACGAGTGATCGGGTGGGGCTGTCGCTGCGATCCAGTGATGCGGAGATTGCCGAGGTGCTGCGCTGGGCGTTCGGGCCACGGGGGCAGCACTCGCGCCGCAAGCGCAGTGGGGAAGAAAAGCGCCATGGGGCGAGCCAGCTTCAGGCGGTGTCGGTGCGCTTGCCGGGTCCGCTGCTCGGGCCGCCGCTGCAAAAATTACTCGAGGAGCTGCCGGGCGAGGTGCTGCGCGCCAAGGGTTTTGTGCGGCTGTACGAAGGTCCATCGCACGCCGAGCGACTGATGGTGGTGCAGCTTGCCGGTCATCGCGTCGAGCTGACCGAGGCCCCGGAGGAAGTGCGGGCGGCGGTGCAGGAGCATGGAGACGGCGCGCTGGTGTTCATCGGCGAACACCTGGACGAAAGCTGGCTGCGACTGCGGCTGTCCGCGTGTGCTGCGCAACTTCCCTGAAAAGATTCCTAGAGATCACCGGACATTTCGCTATGTTGCGGCTCGATGAAGCGAGCGCTCCCGTTTGTGATGGCGGCTCTGCCGCTGGCATCCCTCGACTGCGTGAAAGACTCGGCGCAGCCGGAACCCGCTGCACGCTTTGTGCCGTCGCCGCCGACCATGCCGCGACTGACCAGCGTGCAGTACCGCAACACCATCAAGGACGTGTTTGGAGGAGCGCTGCCGCAGACGGCGCTGGAGCCGGACCAGAACCCGTATCTGTTCTATTCGATTGGCGCGGCCACGACCTCTTTGTCGGAGCAAGGCACCCAGCAGTACGCCGAGTCGGCGGGGGTGATTGTCGAGGCGCTGTTTGGCGATGCCAAGCGTCGCGAGGCGCTGCTCGGCTGCACGCCCAAGTCGGTGAGCGATGACTGTGTCAGCGGGTTTGTGAAGCGGATCGGGCGGCGACTGTTTCGCAGGCCGCTCGGCGAGGCGGATCTGAATCGCTGGCTGTCGGTGGTGGCGGCCACCGCGGATGGTGATGTCTATCGTGGGCTGCGGCTTTTGGTGTACGGGATGCTCCAGTCGCCCCGGTTTCTGTATCGGGTGGAGGTCGGGGAAGATGATCCGGCACAGGGCGAGACGCCGCGTCGCCGCTATGACTCGTTCGAGATGGCCGAGCGGCTGTCGTTTCTGCTGTGGAACACGACGCCCGATGACGAGCTGCTTTCGGCAGCAGAGCGCGGCGAGCTGCTCGATGAGGCGAGCCTAGAAACCCAGGCGCGGCGGCTGCTTGCGTCGTCTCGGGCGCGGACGGCGGTGCAGAGCTTCTTTGATCAGTATTTTGACCTCAGCTCGCTGTCGCAGGTCGAGCGCGATCCGGCTCTGTTTCCCAAGTACACAAAGACGCTGGTGTCGGCGATGCGGACCGAGGTGCAGCTCCTGGTCGATGACTTGGTGTTCCGCAACGAGGCCGACATCCGAGGGATCTTTTCGACGCGGCGAACCTTTGTAAACAGCGAGCTGGCATCGCTGTATCAAGTGGAAGCGCCGGGATCGAGCGAAGTGGCGTTTGTGCCGGTGGAGCTACCGCCGTCCTCTGCGCGAGCGGGGGTGCTGTCGCTCGGAGCGGTCTTGACGATGAACGCCCATCCGACCGATACCTCGCCGACGCGACGTGGCAAGTACCTGCGCGAGCGGGTGCTGTGTCTGATGGTGCCGCCCCCGCCGCCGGGCGTTTCGACGGAGCTGCCGCCGAAAATGGGCGGGATGCCCAAGACCCTGCGCGAGCGGCTGGATCAGCATCGGGAAAACCCGGCTTGTTATAGCTGTCACGCGATGATGGATCCGCCGGGCTTTTTGTTTGAGCACTTCGATCCAATCGGGGCCTTCCGCACCATGACCGATGGGGTGCCGGTGAATACCAAGGCCGAGATCGAAGGCGAGCCGATGGATGACGCGCAGGATCTGGCGGCTCGGCTGGCGTTTGATCCTCGGGTGGCGAGCTGCATCGTCAAGCAGGTGTTCCGTCACGCGAGTGCGCGGCTCGATGGGGCAGGGGATGAGCCGGTGATTGCGGCGCTGACCGAGCGCTTCGGCGCGGCGGGTTTCCGATTCCGGGATCTGCTGGTCGAGCTGGTGAAGAGCGAAGGATTCCGTACCGCAGCCAAAGAGGTGACGCCATGAAGCGCTTGCAGTTGTCTCGTCGCAGCTTTCTGCGCGGCACGGTCGGTGGCATTGCGATCTCGCTGGCGCTGCCGCCGCTCGAAGCGATGCTCGATTCCAACGGGGCGTATGCCGATGGCTCCGGTGAGGAGCCGTTTTTTGGCCTGTTCTACTGGGCGAACGGTCTGCCGTGGAATGGCAAGCATGGTGCGATGCAGGGAAGCTCGGGTCAGCAGGATCTGTGGACGCCGGGGCAGGTGGGCGCGGGGTATGCGGCGAGTCCGCTGCTCAAACCGCTCGAGCGTCACAAGGTCTGCGTGGCGACGGGACTAGAGCCGAAGACCGAGGTTCCGCCGCTCCCGCCAGGGCAGAGTGACGGCCACATGCGCGGCTTTATGGTGGCGATGACCGGGGATCGAATCCGGCCCATGGGCTTTGATCATCCGTCGCATACGCTGACGGCGCTGCGGCCCTCGCTGGATCAGCTTGTGGCCAAGCATCCAAGCTTTTACAAAGCCGCGCCGCGCTTTCGTTCGCTGCAAGTGGGAGTGAGTCGGGCGCGCTTTCACGAGTATGGACACTGGAACGCGATCTCGTACAACGGGCCGGACTCGACCAACCCGCCGATCCTGAGCGCAACCGAGCTATTTGATCTGTTGTTTGCGGTGCCGGGCGAGTCGGCGGAGCTCGGGCGGCGGGCCAAGGCGCTCGATGCGGTGCTCGCCGATGCCAAGCAGCTTCGGGGACGGCTGGGGACGCGGGATGGGGCGCGACTGGATGGTCATCTCGATCAGCTCTCCGAGATCCAGCGGCGGTTGAGCATGACCGCTGTGGCGTGCAAGACGCCGGGCCGTCCGAGCGATGACGTCGATCTGCACAAAAAGACGACCGCGATGGCGGACTTGCTCGCGATTGCGGTGAACTGCGGGCTGACGCGGGCGTTTTCGTTCATGCTGACCTCGCCAGCGACCACGCATGTCTTTTCGAACCTGGGGGTCGGCGATGACATGCACAAGGTCTGTCACGACGGGCGCTGGGAAGACATTCGCAAGATCACGCTGTATCAGATGGAGGCGTTTGCGCTGTTTCTGGATGCGTTTGCGAAGGTGCCGCAGCCATCGGGCAAGACGCTGCTCGACCGCGCCGTCATCTACGGAACCAGCGAATACGGCGAAGGCTGGCAGCACGGCGAAAGGGAACACCCGATTGTGATTGCCGGACGGGGTGGCGGTCGGCTGAAGGCGGGCATTCATACCCGCGAGCCGGGCGGTAACCTGTGCAAGGCGCAGCTCACGGTCCTTCGGGCACTCGGGCTGCCGTTTGATAGCTTTGGCTTTAACGGCGCGCAGACGAGCAGCACCGTGGATGGGATGCTGGTATGAGTCGGTCGCAGAGCCTCTCCCTGTGGTGTATCGGGCTGTGGGCGGCGTGTACTCCGCCAGTGGTGCCGCATCCGGTGGATGACAAAAAGACGGTTCCGCCGGAGTCTTGTGGCGCGCTCACCCGCTGCGGCAGTCTGTGCGTGGACTTGCAGAGTGATCCGGCAAGCTGCGGACTGTGCGACCGCACCTGCGTGATTCCCAATGGGACCGCCGGCTGTCAGCGCGGCGAGTGCGTGGTGGCCGCGTGTCAGGAGGGCTATTACGACTCGGACAAGAAGGTCAAAAACGGCTGCGAGGCGATGTCTCTGTGCGTGGCGGACAGTGACTGCAAGACGCGCTGCGAGTCGATCGGCAAGACGGTCTGTACCGACGGCATGGCGAGCTGCAAGCTCCCGGCAGAAACGTGTAACGCAATCGACGATGACTGCAACGGTGCCTGTGATGAGGGGGCGATCCCCGGCTGTCGCATCGGAGTCCATCGCGCCGTTGGCAAAGGACACTTCTACACCACGGACCAGACCGCCGCGAGCACGCCGCCGTTTTCGCTGGAAGCGGCGAACTACTTCTATCTGTACAGCGGCAAGGCAGCGGGACTGGTTCCGTTTTATCTGTGTCAGAAACCGAGCACGCAGTTCTTCCTGACCACCAGCGCAACCTGTGAAGTGCTCGGGGTGGCGGGGACTCTGCTCGGCTACGCTTCCCCCGATGCGCGCTGCGGAGCGGCCCCGCTGCATCGCTTGTACAACGGAGCGGGCGACGATCACTTCTACACCACGAGCGAAGCCGAGCGAGACAATGCGGTCAGCAAGTACGGCTACGTTTCCGAAGGCATCGCGGTCTACATCTTTACCGGCCGCTAGCCGCTAGCTGGCATCATCGGACAGCTAGGGTTGGTACGGCCGAACCGACCTCTAACTGCTGGAACAGACTGGCGCTGCACCGCACTCGGCATCCATGCTGGCGGCCATCCAAGCGGGCTCCCAGTGGTGGCCATCGAGATCGTAGAAGCTCCAACCGAACATGACGCCGTGATCTTTGGATGGAAGGGCGTGGCGGCCACCGTGCTGAACCGCCGTCTCGACCATCTGCTGGACCGCTTCGCGACTGTCACAGGAGATGCATAGCAGGGCTTCGGTGTGCGTCGCGGTGTCGCAGATTTTCTGTTGGGTGAAGGTTTGGAAGAACGGATCCTCGAGCAGCATCACATAGGCGCTGTCACTGACAATCATGCAGGCCCCTACTTCGTTGGTGAAGCGGAGGTTGAAGGTGAAGCCGAGGGCTGTGAAAAATGCCATCGACTGTTTGAGGTTCCGCACGGGCAGATTCACAAACATCATGCGGGGGGCTGACTTGGTCATGGTCTGTAGGCTCCTTGTTGGGACGTTTCCTGTTCATAGACTGCGGAGCGCGTGCGAACTCATCGGTCCGGGCGAATAAAAGTGAAGAATCGGTGTTGCGGACGGAGTGGCTTAGGAAAAGTACGGAGCGGGAAGTTCTAGGGGCAGGCCAAAGCGCGGAAACAACGTGGCGGTGTCTAGGAAGGAACACCAATCGACGATGTGCTCGCCATCGAGCGTGAGCACTGCCAGCGCCCAGGCGATGTAACCGCCTTGGGGGCGAAGTCGATACTGCGCAAACGCCGGTGAACCGCACGCGGCTGTAGGAATCAAGCGTGAGCCGCGACACCCGATGCCTCGCCCGAGCAACCAACTGCGCACCGAATCGGGACCACGCAGCCACAGCGTATAAGGAGGCATCGAAAAGGTCGCATCCTCGCGCAGCAGCGCCGCGAGCGCATCGGCATCGTAGCGATGAAAGGCTTCGACATAGCGCTCGAGGAGCTTTTGCTGCGCAGCGGAAAGCGGCTTGGGCGGGTCGGATTGCGGCGTGCTGGCCAGCGTAGCGCGGGCTCGCTGAAGGGCACTATTGATGGCGGGCACCGAGCTGTCCAAGCAGGACGCCACCTCGGCCACGGAAAAGCCCAGCACCTCGGTGAGCAGGAGAGCCGCTCTTTGCTTCGGCGGTAGGAGCTGGAGCGCGGCGACAAAGGCCAGGCGAATGCTCTGTTTCCACATCACCGCTTCCGCTGGGCTCGCATCGCTCGGAATCGCCAGCTCATCAGGAATCGGTTCGATGAAGTACGATCCGGGGCGTTCGCTGAGCGTGTCTGTGACCGTACCAGCAGAGCCTTCGGACATCGGCCTACGCCGCGTGGTCCGTTCGCTGCGGGCATCCAGACAGACGTTGGTGGCGATGCGATAGAGCCAGGTTCGTAGGGACGCTCGTTCATCGAATCGATCGAGGCTGCGCCAGGCTCTGGTCATCGTCTCTTGCACCGCATCCTCGGCATCCGTGAGCGATCCGAGCATGCGATAACAGTGTCCGGTGAGCGCGGTGCGGTGCGCTTCGAGCTGTGTGGCTGGTTGAGACATGGCGGCGCAATCTACCACCAGCCATCCGTGATGAGACAAGGGAATCGCAGAGGTTCCGCGAAGCAGGAATTACCAGATGCAGTGGTGGGTTTCGACGACGCCAAACAGGCCATCTACAGAGAGTGGCGAGACTCCCAATTCCTTCGGACAGAGCGTGCCTTGGTAGCTTCCATAGGGCTGGATGAAGCTGCTACGGATGATTCCGAAGTTGACCTGTTCTTCGCGGGTTCCGTAGGGAGTGAAGATCAAATCGACTTCGCGTACGCCGTCGTTTTTGCTGCGGATGCGCCAAGGCTCGGTGCGTGGATCGTTGGGTAGATCGAACACCACACCGTCGAGAGCATGGACCTTCCCATCCAGCCATAGCGCGTTTTCTTGGGAGTTTCCCTGGGCATCGTCATAGACCTTGGCGGACAGATTCAGGCCGATCAGATTCCCTTGCGCGGTGCGACCTTGTAGCGAACTCCACAGCCAGCGCGTTTCGCGAAGTGCGATGGATCGGGTCCAGTCAATGCTGGCGACTCCTTCGCTCAGATCGATGCCCGTATCGCCCACGCTGAGTCGTCCGCTGGCGCGCAGTCCAGAGGCTTTGTGGGTGTAGGCAGGGAGTCCGCTTGGGAGTCTGTACAAAAGCGCCAGCGCTTCGGCGTCATCGACGCTGAATTCCCCGACCAGTCGGGCTTTGCCAAGATCGAGGTCGACCTTCACCTGCCAGCCGTTTTGGTAGCGGACTCGCAGGGTATTGGCACCGTCTTTCCAGGTGGTTTCACCGCGAACAGAGCTTTCTGCAAAGGACAGCCCGATCGCAAACGGATGCAGTCGGGTGTACTCCTGCTTTTCGGTGGGACGCTCGCGATCGACCAGGTATGCAAACACTTTGCCCGCGTAGCCCAGGTTTACAAAGGCGAACGCGACGAACCAGCGCGGGGTGGCGACACTCAGGTAGTGCCACTCCTTTAATCGCCAGCTCCCAAACAGTCCCGGTGACACGATGTCCGGAGTGGGAATCGGCTGCTTCCAGCGACCAAAGGAATAGGATTCACCGCTGCGCGCAGTGGGAGGAGCGACCGCAGAAAGAGTCATTTGTCATTCATATCAGCTTCGCATGGAAGCTCGGCGGGGAATTGCTGCTGGGGAAGGAATTCCGTCGCTACTTGCATTCCTGCGGACTGGTCGGGCCTGGCATGAGCTTGAGCCCATCGAGCTGGAAGGGAACGTAACAGCGTAGCCACTTGGCGACCTCTGTGGACATTCGGTGCTCGGCGCGGATGTCCCACAGGATGTGGCGGCCTTGCTCATCGCTGGAAAACAGGGTCTTGCCATCGGGGCTGATGAGAATCTTGGCGGCGGCTAGGCCCTTTAGCTCGGCGACCAGCTTGCCGGTTTCGATGTGCCACTGACGAATGGCGTCGTCCTCGTGGGTGGTAAATAGGCGCTTGCCATCGGGGCTGAGTCGCGCATCGCGGAGCGGGCTCTGCGGCTTGGCCAGCGACATCACCAGTCGACCGCTGCTGGTTTCCCAGATCCGAACCGAGTCATCATTGTGGACCGACAGTAGATGCTTGCCACCGGGCCCGAACTGCACTTTTTGAAAGTCCTGCATCGTCACCGGCAGCTCCCACACTTTCTTGCCGGTCGCAGAATCGAGGACCACCGGCGCTAGCTCGGACTGGGCGCTGAAGATCCGGTGACTGTCGTCATTCCACGCAAACACGCCACCGAGCTGCTCGAACACCGCATCGCCGGTCGGAAGCGGACGCAGCCAGCGGCTCTTGCCCTGCGCTTCGATGAGCATCAGTTTTCCGTCGTGACTAAACTCGAACACGATCGGCGGCGTCGTGGTCTTGCTGGCCTGCACCGCAATCGGAGCCGAACCATCAAAGGGATACAGCTTGACGTTGCCGGGGGCTTTGGCATTACCCGGTACCGCAACGGCTGCGTAGCGTCCATCGGGAGTGACGGCGACCTCGGCCGCATTGGTGGGGAGTCGACGCTGCTCACCGAGCGTTCGGCCACTGCCTGCGTCAAACACCCGGACCACTGGTAGGTCGCTGACCACCGCGATCCGCTTGCCATCAGGAAGCCAGCGCACGCTGCGGAGCTCGGCCCCAAGGCCGGTGCTCTGCGCGAGCATTCGACCGTGGACGAGATCCCAGACCGTGACGCGACCCCGTTTGTCGCCGATTGCGACGCGCTGACCCACGGGGCTGTAGGAAATCGTGCCACCGGGTAGCTCGGCGAGAGCTTTGCCGCTGATGGTATCGTGGAGTCGGGTTTTCCCGTCGGTGTGAAGCATGATCAGGTGGCGACCGTCGGGGCTAAACGAGCTGTTCTCGTTGCCGTCGCTATGACCCTGGATGTGGACGAGCTGCTTGCCGGTCTTGACGTCCCACGAGAGCAGGTTGTGGCCAGCGTCGCGGACGAGGAGCCTCTGTCCGTCGGCACTAAACTGAGCCTCGATGGCGCGTTGCATCGACAGTGGGATGACCGTGTGACCGCTGGCGGCTTCGCTGAAGCTCCGTGATGCGGCGTTTGCGAGGCTGGGGTCGACCTTGTGGACGCCGATGCGCTGCTGGCTGTCCGCATAGGACAGATAGCGTACGTCGCTGCCAAAGCCGATGCTGGTCACCAGCGGGGATGCATTCATGGTGAATCGCTGCCGCGAACTAGCGACTTCCCAGACGGTGATCTGGTGCTTTTTGTCGAGGATGCCAAAGTAGGCACTCTCTGGGCTCCACTGTCCGTCGAGAACCGGCGCGCCACCTTGATTGATGACGCCCACCTGCTGGCCGGTTGCAGAGACCCAGAAGCGGACCGTTCCGTTGGCGCTCACCGTCGCCAAGTACAGACCACTTGGGCTAAACGACGCATCTTGGAGTGTGCCGAGGTTGCCTCCCAGTTGCACCTGCCGACCGCTCTGCGAGTCGAATAGCCCGAGGCTGCTGGGGTTTTGCACGAGAACGTGGCGACCGCTGATGCTCCAGGTGATCTTGGTCTTGCTGTCCTCGTTCTCGTCATCATCGTCGAGTGTCGCGATCTTACGTCCCGTCTCGGTGTCCCACAGCGACACGGTGCCGCCGTCGGTCAAGCTGACCACGAGCCTGCCGTCCGGGCTCTGTACGAGCCGTTTGATGCTGCCCTGTTTTTCGCTGAGCACCGAGACAAACGAGCCCTCGTTTACGTTCCACAGACATGCCGAGGTAAGGCCCGAATCGCCATCGCTATCGACGTGGTGCAGGCTCAGGGCGCGGCGTCCATCGGGCGTAAATTGGGCCTCGATGATCGAGGTCTGTTGATAGCGAAGCTGGGCGTAGTTTTTGCCCGTGGTCAGGTCAAAAAGCTGGGGACGGCTGCCGGTGCCGAAAACCGCGATGCGCCGGCCGTCTGACGAAAACTGTGACTTTTGACCTTCTTCGACGAGCTTCAGTCGACCTTCGACGGTGTCCCAAACGCGAATGTTGTGGACGGCCTCGGTGCGTTCGATCAGCACATAGCGACCGCCGGGGGCAAAGCGGACGTCGGTGGTGCCTTCGGCATCAGCGCCGCGCAGCTCGCCGAGTAGCTTGCCTGTGCTCATGTCCCAGAGTTGAATCAGGTCGCTTGGGCTGTCTCCGCGACTGACGGTGAGTAGACGACGACCATCGCCGCTGATCCGAACGACGCTGACATCGACGGCGGCTAGGCTGGCGATGAGTGCGCCCCGTTCTGGCTCCCAAATCTGCACCTGGTTGCGGTTGTCGATCGAGTAGAAACGCTGACCATCGGGGCTGAGGAAGGCATCGACGATCGGTTGACTGGGCACGGCGGGCTGAGGAATTCGTCGACCGGTCGCGCCATCCCACAGCGACAGCGAGCCAAACCAACTAAGCGTCACGATTCGCTGTCCGCTCGGGAAAAACCGCGCCAGCTTGAGATCGGCCTGTTGATCGACCAGAGCACTTTCTAGCGAACTGACCCGGCGCATGGCGTCCCCGAGCCACTCCAGGGCCAGTGGCTCACCAACGCCTTGCTCGTAGGCTCGTCCCAGGAACAGCGCGGCCTCGTAGTTGCGACCCGCGAGCAGCGCCCGGCGGCCCTGTTCCAGGTTCACAAAGGGTGGATTGTCGGCCCCAGAGACTCGATGTTCAACTCGGGCAGGTGGTGGAGTCGGGGCCACCGCCACTGGAGGCGCAGTGGTTACCACGGGAGCAGTGGGGGACTGCGGTGTGGCCGTGAGGGGCGCAACCGGTTCCTTGGCGTTTGCCGGAAGCGGTGTCGGCTTGGCCGGTAGCGGTGGCTGGGGGGCTGCTTTTGCGGCCGTGGGCACTGGCGCTGCGGGCTTGGCCGCAGGCACCGGAGCCGTCTGGGCTGGCGATGTCATCTTCGCGGCGGGTGGGGTCGTTTCTTTGGCGGCCGGGGCGGCTGGCTTGGCTGGCGCGTCCGGACTGGTGGTCAGCTTGGCGGCGACAGGTGCGTCCGGTGGCATCTCCGAGCCAGGCGTGGCCACCGCTGGTGGAACGTGCTTGCCCGCTGGCGACTTGCCCGCTGCGTGTTTGGCTGGAGCAACGGGGGCGGTGGGCTTGCCGATCGCTCCGGCGCTGTCTGTAGCCGTGCCGAGTTGTTTTACAGCCGCTTTCTGACCCACGGCAGCGTTGTGCTTGGCGGTTGGAGCGTGGGCCGGCTGGGCTTCCATCGGTAAGGCTGCTTTGGCTGCCGCTGAGTCCGAGGTTTTGGCCGCCGCTTCGCTGGGCTCAGTCGGTTTGGCAGCCGGTTTGGCAGCCGGTTTGGCAGCCGGTTTGGCAGCCGGTTTGGCGGTCGGTTTGGCAGCCGGTTTGGCAGCCGGTTTGGCGGTCGGTTTGGCAGCCGGTTTGGCGGTCGGTTTGGCGGTCGGTTTGGAATCGACAGGACTTGCTGCCGCCACTTCCGTGGAGACTACCGGCTTTACGGGGGCCGATTGAGCCGGCTCACTTGGTGTGGGCTTTTCGGCACCGCTTTGGGCGGCGGTCTGGGCCTCAGCAGCCGTCATCGTGAGTGCGAGCGTCCAAGGAATCGCTAGCGAGAACAAACGTCGCTTCATGTACCGCCCCCCCAAGGGCTAGTTACGCAGTGTGCGGGTAGCGGCTCATTTTATGCTGGCTATCGCCCTGAAAGCGATACGAAATGAGCGTACTTGATCCTTCGTTCGGGTGGGGTCGGTGTTACGCGGTGCAGGTAGGACTGTTATTCGTAGCGGAGGCCATCGACCGGATGCAGGCGAGCCGCTCGCAGCGACGGGTACAACGTGGCTAGCAGCGAGATGAGCACCGTGACCGAGCCCGTGATGAACAGCTCTCCGCCGGAGATTTGGGTGGGCAGGCGCTCGATCATGTAGACATGGGCGTCGAGCAGATAGCCGAGTCGCTCGATCAGCTTGCAGGTCAGCACGCCGATGAAGAGCCCGAGCGACACTCCGAGTGCGCCGATGGCCATCCCTGCGACTCGGAACACCGACGACACCGATGCACTGCTCATGCCCATGGCCTTGAGGATGGCCACCTCGCGGGTCTTGTCGATCACCATCATCGTCAAGCTGGCTACGATGTTAAACGCCGCGACGAGGATGATCAGGAACAGTACCAGTGACAGCACCGCTTTTTGCATCGCCAGCGCCGTAAACAGGTTGTGGTTGAGCTCCTCCCAATCCAGGCTGCGATAGGGCGCGCCACCGAGCAGAGAGATCACTTCTCCACCGGTTTTCTTGGCATATTCGACGCTGTGGGTCTTGAGTTCCAGGCCGGTCACAACATCACCCTGACCGATTAGCTGCTGCGCTGGAGCAATGCCAATCAGCACCAGCCGCCGATCGTATTCGTCAAATCCAGAAGCAAACACTCCGGCCAAGCGAAACTCTTGGGCCCGTGGCGGTGTGGTGGCTTGTCCCGGCTCACTGCCCGTCAGCGTGTCGAGTCCGATCTGTGGCGAAATCAGGCGCAGCTTGTCACCGATCTGCACCTTCAGCTTGCGCTGCAGTTCAAGACCCAAGAAAAGCCCTGGGAGCGGTGGCCCTCCGCCATTTGGAGCCGCGTCGGTCGCAATCGACTGAAGGCGTGGTTTTCCACCCGACGGGAGTGCCAACAGCCAGCGCGACAGATCGAGCACTGCATTGCCGCGCTCGGGATCGATGCCTTTGACCAGCACCCCCGACGTGAGCGCACCTTCCTTGGCCAGCAGCATTTCGTTATACACAAACGGCGAGCCAGCAATCACCGATGGATGCCCGAGACACTTTTTCAGCGTGTCTTCGTATTCGTGAAAGTCGATCCCATATTTCAGAATCAGCACATGGGCATTGAGGCCCACGACCCGGCTGCGAATCTCGGCCTGAAAGCCAGACGTCACGGCCATCACCACCGTCAGCGCCGCCACCCCAAGCAGCACCCCGAGCACCGCCACCGTACTAAAGACCGATAGAAAGTTGAGCAGCCCGCTGACCACCGTCAGAAGCGGCAAAATCAGCGCCGCGATGGCCATCTGTGGCGACTGCCAGCCGGGAACCAAAAAGTACAGCAACTCGATCGCGACCGAGGAGGCGAGGAGCAGCAGCGAGGCCACAATCAGGCTGCGACTCGGTGCGCGACGAAATAGGTAGCGTCCGGCAATCAGTAGCTCGTGGCGACGCGGCCAAAGTGACGACAGCCAGCCCGGCGTCGGCTTGTTGACCGATAGGAACGGTTGATCGTGTGGCATGGCGATGGAAGCGAGCCGCCGTTATATCAGCCTTTTTCGACGGAGAGGAAGGATTCTTTTCCCCGACTGCTTCCCCGGGCATCGTCGAGACGATGGCCCCCAGTTGCAGAAGCAGCCATCTGGCGTGACGCTACTTGCACTTGCCGAGCAGGACCGACACATTCTGGCTACCGGCAATGCTGGTGGTCGCGACCAGGTCAGGCCAGCCATCGCCGTCAAAGTCGGCGGTATCCACCGACTGCGGGTTCGCCGGTCCAGTCAGCGAGATCACGGGCTCAAACGTCCCGTCTCCTTTCCCGAGCAGCACCGGGATCGTGTTATTGCCATATCCTGCGACCGCCAAGTCTGGTTTGCCGTCTTTGTTGAAGTCTCCCACAACCGCGCCGCGTGGCACCGTAGTGTTCCCAATGTCAACGTTGCTGATTTGTCCAAAACCCCCGCTGCCATCACCTGTCAGGATGGAAACCACATAGCTGCCAGTGGTAATCCCATTGTTCACTACGGCGATGTCGAGCTTCCCATCTCCGTTCCAATCCGCCGTCGCCACAAAGACCGGACTGGATCCTGCGTTCAGCGCCACCGCCGTCGCAAAAGTTCCATTTCCAGCCCCCATGCGCAGCGACAAGTTGTTCCCGTTCGAGTTCGCGGTAATCACATCCAGCTTCCCATCTTTGTTGATGTCCGTGTCCAGAACCAAATGCTTTCAGACGGGAAAATCGTAATTACGCCGTCCTTACGCTGGGCATGATTCGTAAAAATCATGTGTCTCTGGTAACAGTCCGTGCGCTCTGCTCCATGCGCCTCGTTCTGTCACTTGAGCTGTGCGGAGTGGGGCGCGGACGGGTTGTGAGTGTGTGGTCAGGTCGGGATTAACGGGCCATGCAATTGCGGTGTACCCCAAGCAGGTAATTTTTACCTGTGTTTTGACGCTTGGCTGTAGCGACTCGTCTGTGCTAGCCCTCACAGGAGGTAGGAGTTTGTCGTGGAACAGTCAGAGAGCATCCCGGTTCGGACTTTGTTCTCGGGGACGATTCAGGTTCTGGATCGTCTGATCAAGCAGAGTCCCAAAGAACGACGTGTCGAGCTGCGACGTGCTCGGGAGACGTTGCGGGCATCCCTGAACGACGCCGAGAAGACGCAGCCCGTAGGCCCTAATCCCGAGGCGACGGCGCTGCTACAGCTTGCCGCAGGCATCGTCGAGCCCGAGAGCAACGAACAGACCGTGCTGCGGTCTTGGGGGGCTGACCTTCAGCGTCGGCGACAATCGGCTGGTCTATCTCGACGGGTGCTGGCCGAACGGGCTGGGATTTCCGACAGCACGCTGAGGAATGTCGAGAAAGCGCTTCGTCCACCGACGCGAACGACGATCATGCACCTTCAGTCGGTACCGGAGCTGCGCATTGACCCCAGCCCTATCGGTAACCACATCGTCAGCCGACGACCCCAGGCCCAAGACTTCGCACCGAACTGCTGGTTGGCACCGGAATACGACGCGCTGAAGCTGCACAGCGAGCTGACGATGCAGCTCAATGGTCGTGGTGGCCACGTCGAGCAGACCTATCTGTATCTGGAACCGACGAGCGCCGCAGCGTGGTGTTCCTTTGCCGATCAAGACAGCTACACCCGTGTCCGAGCGTCGATGCAGCTTGGGCAGGTGGCCGAGCGGATCGCCGAGTTGGCTGGTCCCGTCGGGCTTGATGTGATCGGCCTTGGATGTGGCGACGGCAAAGACGAAGTACGGCTGACACAGCGACTCCTTGAGTACAACCAGAACCACAATCTCCGACTGTATCTGCTCGATATCAGTCAGCCGCTCTGCTCGGCGGCGTACCGGCACGCTGCGGAGACGCTGGGCGACGAGTCGAGCGTGTCTGTGTACGCCATCCAAGGCAACTTTCACAACCTCCAGCGCTATACGACGCTGCTGCATGCTCCTGAACGAGCGCACCGACGGCGGATTTTGTGCATGTTTGGTAATACGTTTGCCAATCTGCCCAACGAGATCATGTTTGTGCGGAGCAGCCTGTTTGGGTTTGCGCCGGGCGACTTCTTGCTTCTGACGGTGCCTGCGACGATGGCTTCGGCGAGCGAGCCGAAGGAAATCCTACGCAAAGATCCTCGTCTGTCTGGGCGGGTCACGTCGGGAATGGGACTTTCTCGACACGATGAGCAACTGATTGGGGTACTGCGTCGGTACATCGCGGGTGTCTCCAGTGTCGAGCTATCGTCGGTACTCGATCTGGACGCATGCCCTGTTCCGGGTAGCTACGCCGCCGATGTGCGTGCGACGGTGAAGACGCTTGCGGGCGAGACAAAACAGTTTTCCGTCTACTACAGCAAGCGCTACGACCGCGAACAGCTCGACTGCAAGATGTGCAAAGAGGGCTGGGAACCCGTCGGGCACTGGCGATACGCCGAGGACCAACATCCGCGATTGCTGCTTTTGTACCAGCGCAGCCGACGAGGTTGCGACGAGCAGTAACGTGATTTGTCGGTCATTGCCTGATCTTCGCAACGCAGTTACCGAACTGATGCTTATGGTCGTTGTCCCGTCTCCCCTTCGACGCTCAACGCACTCAAGGAGTGCTGTTTATGCGTCGCCATCCCGTCGGATTTCTCCCTCTCTGCCTCGCTGTCCTTTGTGAACGCTGCGCCGCGTTCATGCTCACGTCGTCGCTGGTGCTGATGCTGTGCGAGCGCTACGGCTATCCCCGCGACGAGGCGCTACGCACGGCGGGGCTCATCACCGCCGCTGGCTACCTCGGCAGTCTTCCCGGTGGACTTGTCGCCGACCGATTGCTCGGTCATCGTCGAGCCTTGACGGGCAGTCTGGCTCTGTTGATGGTCGGCTACGCAATGCTGATGCTGCCGTCGCTGTTGGCGCTGTGGTCGTCGGTGGCTGTGCTCGTCCTCGGGAACAGTCTGTTCAAGCCGAGCGCGCAAGCGGTCCTCAGTCGCCTCTACACCCCCACCGACCCGAGGCTCGACCGAGCGCAGGTGTGGCTTCATCTGCTGATCAACGTCGGTGCGCTGCTTGGGGCCGTCGTCGCTGGACTGGCGACACAGCGCTGGGGCTGGACCGGCTGCTTTGCGGTCACCGCGTCGGTCGTGTTCCTCGGTCGAGTCTGCCTGTCCGGCGGTCGTCGCGATGTACCAGTCAGCAAGCAGACCGATGCACCGTTACCCAAAACCACGTCCACCGACAACCTCTCGACGTGGCAGCGAGTCAAGACGATCGCCGCACTGACGCTGGCGATGTTGCTGTTCAACGTCTGCTTCGGCCAAGTCGAGGGCTCGCTGCTCCTCTGGGCCACACAACACACCGAGCGCGTTGTGCATGGCTTCACGGTGCCCCCGTCGTGGTTCGCAGGTCTTCCGGCGCTGCTGGTGCTCATCCTTGCGCCCGCCCAGCTCGTGCTGTTGCCACGCCTTCAGCATCGAACCCAAACCGCGCACCTCGTCGCCGTCGGATTGCTCACAACGTCGCTGGCCTTCCTCGTCCTTCTCCCCGCCGTCCTCTGGAGCAAGACACAGCTCGTCAGCATGGGCTGGCTTGTCGCTTGTCACACGTTACTGGTTATCGGCGAAACGCTCGTTGGCCCCCTCGGTCTGGCCCAAGTGCTCCGACTCGCCCCATCTCGATTCGTTGGCGCGATCATGGGCGTCTGGTTCCTATCCGGGGCTGTCGGCTATTGGCTCGCTGGCGAGATCGGCGCGCTGTGGGTCCGGTGGTCGCCCATTGGCGGATTGTCCATCCTGACAGCTCTGCCACTGTTTGGTGCGGGCATGCTCTTTGTCGAAGATAAGAAAGGGAACGCTAAATAGACTAGTATGACCGACTTCACACAGTGATTACGCCGCAAGGCGTGATGAGCCAGGCGAAATCGACATAATCGCAATCATGATATGGTTGGAGTGCGCAGGATGTAGTAGCGAGTGTCCTGAGAGCGCGGCCACGATCGGCTAGCGCGGCCACGCTGGACCCTGGCGCGGCCACGATCGCGATCAGGCTCCCGTCGAGAAAAATTTCCGATCAAACCGAAAATGGCCGATCGTGGCCACGCCCTACATGTCACCGTGGCCACGGTGATGAAAATTTGACTGGTGGGTCGCTGGTGGCGGGTGACTGTCGGCGGCTAATGCTCAAACAGCCAAGAATATCAAATATCGTCGTCAGAGATGCTTGTGTCGCTGTTGAGCATGTTGCGCATCACATCAACTAAGCTTTCGCGCTTCTGGGTCTTAGGCAGCCGATCTTCTGGTAGGTTGCAGATCGGTTGAATGATCGATTTTAGACTGACTGGCGTGACACTTCCATGTTCCTTCTTCGCCTTCTTTACGATCTCATCAAATAGATCGAATATCGCAGAGAAGAAGTGACGTTTCAGCACAAGCGACTTGTCTTCTAGCTCATCATGAAAGGAGCGCAGGAACTTTAGGACAAGCTCATACTGCTTATCCTTGGACGTAACGCGGCGTAGCGAGTCGCCGCGAATGGCACGCATGACGGCTGTGTTAAACGCCGTCCGTGACAGCTTGCCGCTCGTCGCCTGTGCGGCGCTGAGCCTGCCGAGAAGTGGTGACTCTTCGTCGGTATTGAGCCGGTCGAACAGCTCGCGCAGCAGCTTTTCCTCGTCGCTCTCACTGCCAGCCAGCCCTTTCACGTCGAGGATCAGCGCTTTGGGAACTCCCTGGTGCTTGGTGTTGATATCGACGAACAGGCGAACCTCGTCGGCCCGCGACAGACCTTCGTAGATGGCGACGGGGACGCGATGACGGGCCGGACATTTGTGATAGCCCCACATTCGGTGCTGACCGTCGAGGATTACGAACGCACTCTGCACCCGCTTGAACGAGACGCCCTTGTTCTCGCGGATGTGCCGAAACTCAGCCTCGGGCTGCGCCGACAGCACAATGTTGATGGGAATCGAGTTGCCCTCGGTGTTGAGGTACTCGGCAATCTCATCGGCTCGCGTGGAGCTGAGCCGTCGCTGAAATCCATCCATCGGGTTCTCGTGCCGCCGCTCCACGGTGCAGAACTGAAACAGCTCGTCAATGGGAATCGTCGTCAGATAGACCGCGTGTCCGTTCTGCTCGATCTTCAACGTCGAGTACCAGGGTGACCGCTCCCCCGACGGCGCGGAAGCGGGAGTGACAGGCGGGTTGGTCCTTTTCTTCTTAGTCATGGCGTCACAAACCCAAGGCAAAGGACCAACCCCACCGAGGGTCAGGGCCGATCCGAATGAGCAAAGTGGTGCTCATTCATAGTACAGAACGTGCGGTCGCTAGGCTAGAGGGTTGTGGAATTTCAGTCGGCTGCGACCGCTGGTGTTGCGGGGGGACTCGCCAGAGAGGGGATCTCAATCGAGACGCAAGAAGATCATGTAATTGATTCGTTTTATTTCGGATGTTAGAATACGAATATGGCGTGCCAAATCTGTGCTAGCGACACCCTCTCAGGTGTCGCCAGCCCCCCAACAAGAGGATGAGGTTCATGAAAAATCTTGACAAGTCGAACGGGATCGGAAAGCTGTCGCTCTGTCGCTCTGTCGCTCTGTCGCTCTGTCGCTCTGTCGCTCTGTCGCTCGTCGCGGGGAGCGCACTAACGGGCTGCTTCGCTCCTCCGCAGCCGCCAATTCTCACGACGATCAATGTTCCTTCGTTCAAGGTGCATGACCAGTCCGAGATCACCAAGGACGGGCTTACGGTGTCCATTCAACCCGTAATGGACGATACTGTTCGCAGCCTCAGCCAACTGTACAAGGTGGCGACCTACAAGACGACCCGGCCAGCCACGAACCTGTTCGGTCAGCCAGATCCGACGCAACCCCCTGTCCCCGTGGAAGGCAAGATCGAGCTTTCGATCGTGCCGCTCCCTTGTTTCAAGGTGCAGGTCGCCAATCATACGGGGCACGTCCTCCGGTTTACGCAAGTGGTCTTCCGCCTTCAAAGCGGCACCGGGCAGAGCTATCCACTCTTCGCTGGCACTTCGGAGATCGAGCCCTGGCTCGACAATGTACTGAACTCAAATCCACAATTCGGCCCCGCAATCGCGAAGCAGGTCATGCCGGAATTCAAGCGTGCCATCAACGGACTGCCACTTCTGACGAGGACGAGCCAAGAATTGCTCGATGGCGACGTGTGGAATGGTTACCTCGTGTTCAACATGAACATCTCAACGGCGAAAGACTACAATGACTTTCTCGCCGCTACGGAACGGCTCTCACTCCGTCTGGCTGAGATGCCCATCGCGTACACCGATGCTGGGGCCGTCAGCAAGACGACCGAGTTTACGTTTGTCATCGACAAGATGACAGCTCCCTTGCGAGTCAAGTGCCCAGCAGGTACTCAGGAGCCGTCCGTGACTGTCTGCTCCAAGGAGATGTAACTGTTGCCCAGATGGCTTAGCGCCGGAGTGCCTGGCGCTGTCCCACACAGAAATGTACGCCAGTCGGGCGGCACCGGCCCGTTCGTCCAGCCACGAGCTTCGCTAAGCCTCGCAATGTGACGATTCGTCCAAGTGGCTCCTTCTGGCCATTGGTGAGCGAGGAGCGATCGACAGGTAGTATGAATCAAACCGCCCCTCCATCACCTGCGCCACCTGCGCTGGCCACCAGTGCTCATGTCCTCTCGGTGTCTTGTACCCCACCTCCTCCAACATCTTCGCCAGCGTCGGCAGCGGAGGCTTCTCGAAGGGCTCCCCCGGACACTCCTTTTCATGCGCCCGCTCCATCCGGGTCAGCATCATCTCCAAGTAGCGTCGCGGGCTGAGCAGCTTCGCCGCATCGCTGCTCCGTAGCAGCCCTTGGACATTCCGCTCCGTGAACAGCCGTCCCTTGAGAGGAATCCAGCCCTGCTCGTTGAGAATCGACGCGATTTGCCTCGCAGAGTGACCGTTAGCGCGCAGCTCAAGGATTCGCTCCCGGATCTCCTCATCGGTGTACGGTCGCTCGTTGTGAGCCCTCGGAGTGATGTGCCGCAGCCTCAGTCGCAGGTTGTAGATCAGGCTATTGGTCCACCTCTCACTCTGCGGCGGCTTGACTCCTTTTGCGTTCAGCCGGTTCGCGATCTCTGTGATTCCGACTCCCTCCTTCGCCCACTCCTTCATCTGAGAGATGACCGCAAGTTCCGCATCATCATCGACGAGAATCTTCATCCTCGGATGATCCGGCGCAGGAATCGTCCGCTTCCCAAACGGCACCTTCCCAAAGTGATACCCGCTCTTCCTGATGTGATTGATGGCCTCCTTCGTCCGCTCCCCCGTCGCCTCCCGTTCCATCTGCGCGAACACTAGCAGGATTCCCACCAAAGCCCGCCCCAGCGACGAATCCAGCCGGATCGATTCCCGAATCGCCACCAGCTCCTTCGTCCCGTCTTTGAAGTACGTTTCGTACAGTTCGCAGAAGTGTTTGATCGAACGCGAAAGCCTGTCGAACTTCAGCACGATCAGAACGTCCGCAGATGTCTGCAATGTACGAAGTGCCTCCTGAAGCCCAGGCCGAACGTCTTTCCCGCCGGAAATCACGTCCTTGCAGATCTTGACCAGCTTGATTCCGTGCAGCGCGCAGTACCCCTCGATCGCACTCTGTTGCGCTTCCAGAGACATTCCTTCCGTTGCCTGCATGTCTGTAGAAACGCGCACGTATCCGACCGCTCTGCGCTGGCTTCCTTCCGCTCCGTAATGTCCTTCCGGCTCTCTGTTAGGGGCTCCCTTGTGGACTCTGCTCGCACTCCTCATGACCTAGCACTCCCTTGCCAAATGTGGGCGTTAGGAGCTAATTGATAATTAGATTAGGCGTC